>JBGSKU010000091.1:0-4807 GCA_041741055.1 Hyphomonas sp. | reverse complement strand
GCCCAGCCGCCATGGGCAAAGCCGGCATCGCGGTCTTCGTCCGGCCCGCCCGGCGCCTGGATGATGCCGTCCAGCGAGACGTGTTCAAGGATCGTGATCCGTCTCATGCGCGGCCTCCGCGCCCGAACAGCAGCTCCACATAGCGTTTCAGGTGGCGGACCGAATCCCGCGCCGCGTCCGGATCGCCGCTGGCTTTCGCCAGGATGAAGGCGCCCTGCAACACGGCCTGCGTATGCAGCGCCAGGCTCTGCGCACTCCAGCCCGCATCGATGCCGTGTCTTGCGATGGCCGCTTCGATATCCCCCACCAGCTTTCCGGCGTGGCCCGAAATGCTGCTCCAGCACGCGGCCTGCACCGCCGGGCTCGTCGCATAGGCCTCCTGCACCATCGTGCCGACAAAGCAGGTGAACGCCTCAGGTGCGCCGTCGATCAGCTGCGCGCGCAGCTCGATATAGCCCAGCACCCGGTCGAGCGGATCGGCCGCGTCATGATACGGCGCCGCCTCGAACATCCGGCCCGTCGTCTCGGACCAGTGATCCGCCGCCGCCGCTGCCAGCTGCTCCTTGCTCTTGAAGTGGTGGAAGAATGCCCCTTTCGACACGCCCGCCGCCGCGCAGATCTCGTCCACGCTGGTCGCCGCAAGCCCCTTGGCCCGAACCAGGCCGAACGCCGCCTCCATCAGGCCGTCGCGGGTTGCCGGGTTTGCTGTTCGGGCCATGCATCGTCTCCTCGCCCAAAACATACCAACCAGTCGGTTTGTTCGTCAATCCGGATTCCATGACGCCCGGCAGACAAAACCGCCCGCACGAGGGTGCGGACGGTTGCCGGCCGGGTCAGATGGGCCGCGCGGCGGGCGCGACCCGTCCGTCCTATTGGGGGGAGGGCATCAGCCCCGCCGCCGTCAGCCGCTCCACGATGATCGGCATCAGCTTTTCGGGGATCTCGCCCATCGGCGGATGGCTGGTGAAGGTGCGCGACTCCGACAGCACGCGGTCGCCCTGGCGCAGGATGAAGCCCTCATAATCCTTCGCCGCCACCTGGTTGCAGATGTCGGTATAGGTATTCAGCCCGCCCGCATACGGCATGAACATGCGCGGCTTGCCGGGCACGTTGGCGCCCATGTACCAGCTGTTGGCCTGCGGCAGCAGCGATGGCGTCACCGCCTCGGCGACATGCCGGCACCAGGCCGCTTCTGCCTCTTCGGACGCCTCGATGCTCGTCTGCTGGCGCTGTTTCAGCGCCACGAGGCAATCGGCAATCCATTCGACATGCTGTTCGATGGAGTTGATCATGTTGGTCAGCACCGAGGGGCTCCCCGGTCCGGTGATGGTGAACAGGTTCGGGAAGCCCGCAACCATCAGGCCGAGATAGGTGCGCGGACCTTCCGCCCAGTGATCCTTGATCCGCCGGCCGCCGACACCGCGCAGGTCGATGCGGTCAATCGCGCCGGTCATTGCATCAAAGCCGGTTGCGAGCACCACGGCGTCGAACGCGTAGGTCTTCGCCGAGGTTTCGATGCCTTCGGGCGTGAACCCCACCAGCGGCTCGGCGCGCAGGTTCACCAGCTCGACATTCGGCCGGTTGAACGTGGCGTAATAGCCGGTGTCGACGCAGGGCCGCTTGGTGCCGAACGGGTGGTCCTTCGGCGTCAGCAGGTCGGCGACGGCGGGATCGGACACCTGCTCGCGGATCTTGCCGGCAACGAAGTCCTGCACGATCCGGTTGGCTTCCGGGTCGATGGATGTATCGGCAAAGGCGCCGAGGATGCGGAAGCCCCCCCAGGCCCAGCGGCGCTCAAGCTCCGCCTTGATCTCTTCGGGCGCGGTTTCGGTGGCGAGCGCGTCGTTTGCTTCGTTCTGGAACCCGCCCACCGTGTCCCTGGAGGCGGCGCGATAGGCGCGTGGATCCTTCGCCCAGGCCTCGAAATCGGCCTGCGGGATCGGGCCGTTATGCGCCGGCATCGAATAGTTCGGCGTGCGCTGGAACACGGTCAGATGTTCCGCCTGCTGCGCAATGATCGGGATCGACTGGATCGCGGACGAGCCCGTGCCGATGATGCCGGCGCGCAGGCCGGAGAAGTCCACGCCCTCATGCGGCCAGCGCGAGGTGCGGTAGATGTCGCCCTTGTACGTGTCGAGGCCAGGGAAGGTGACGTCCGTCGGAATCGACAGGCATCCCGTCGCCAGGATCAGGTGGCGGCAGCGCATCGCGTCGCCGGCATCGGTCGTCACATTCCAGACCTGCCCGGCCTCGTCCCAGTGCGCCGCCGTCACCCGCGTGTTGAACCGGATGTCACGCTTCAGGTCGAACCGCTCAGCCACATGCTCGGCATACTTGAGCAGCTCCGGCTGCGGCGCATACCGCTCGGACCAGCGCCATTCCTTCTCCAGCTCCTCGTCGAACCCGAAACTGTATTCCAGGCTCTGGATATCCACCCGCGCGCCGGGATACCGGTTCCAGTACCAGGTGCCGCCCACACCGCTGCCGGCCTCCACCACCTGCGGATTGAAGCCCAGCCCGCGCAGCTTGTGCAGCATGTACATGCCCGCAAATCCTGCGCCGACGATCAGCGCGTCGATGGGCTGGTGTTCAGTTGACGTGTCCTTTGCCGAAACGGCCATGGCGGTCTCCTCCCTCGTCCGGGCTCTTTGGCATCCGGGTTTCTCCGCGCCATTGATGCCTGAATGTCGCACCCGGGTATAGTCGCCCGCAGGCATCACCCTGCGTCAGACCCGGCCTTCCATCGCAACACCCCAACTCATCCGCTTGAGCCGGATGGCCTGAACCTGCCAAAGGTCAGAATTCGCTGATTGATGGGTCGTGCGCCCGTTTGGGCTTTTCAGCATCTTGATCGATGAGCGAATTCAACTGCTGGACAGCATCGGTGTGTTGCGGCCAAGCTGCAATTGCGCTGGCAAACCGGGTGGTTCGTATTTGTTGCGAATGAGCGGCCTTTCAAAATTGCCCGCCGTGCGGGACCTCGCCACCGTTGCTGTGGTGAGCGCACTGGTCGGCTTGGCGACCGCATGCACAAATCCGAACCCGGCCGCGCGCTATGACGTGGTGATCGACGGCGGGCGGGTGGTCGATCCTGAAACCGGGCTCGATGCAATTCGCAATGTCGGTATCCGAGGCCGCACGATTGTGCGCATCACGGAACGACCCTTGAGGGGCACGACGGTCATCGACGCACAGGGTCTGGTCGTTGCGCCCGGTTTCATCGACATCCATTCGCATGCTCTGACCACGCCTTCGATGCGTCAGCAGGCGATGGACGGGGTGACCACCACGTTGGAGCTGGAGCTTGGCAGCTTGCCGGTCGGCGAGGCTTATAGCTTGTTGGAACGTGAGGGCCGGCCCATCAATTACGGCTTCTCCGTTTCCTGGGCGCTCGCCCGCATGCAGGTCATGGACAGCCTTTCTATCGATGGCAGCACGGCGACCTATCAAAGGAATGTCGGCAAGCCCGGCTGGCGAGAGGCCGCAAGCCGCGAGCAGACGTCACAGATCCTCGCGCTTGTGCAACAAGGCCTGAATGAAGGCGGCCTCGGCATCGGCGTGATGCTCGGCTATGCGCCGGCGACATCGCCGGAGGAATATGTTGCCGTCAATCAGCTCGCGGCGGCGCGCGGCGTCCCGACATTTACTCACGTCCGCTATGCGAACTTCGCGGCGCCGGGCAGCATTTTCGAAGGGCTGGAGGAGTTCATCGACGTCGCGCGTCAGACCAACGCGCGCATGCACTTCTGCCACATCAATTCTTCCTCATGGCGCAATATCGAAAAAGTCCGGTCCTTGTTCGAAGAGGCCCAGGACGAAGGCTTGAAAATTTCGACAGAAGCCTATCCCTATGGCGCGGGGTCGACCACCATTGGTGCGGCAAGGTACGCGCCGGAGACCTTGGATCGCGCGGGCATTCGCGCCCAGGACATCTACATGACCGACACAGGTGAATGGGTCCGGGACGTGGATGAACTCGCGGCCATTCGCGCCGAGCGGCCATCCTCGATCGCGATCTTCCACTTCCTCAACGAGGCGGATGGCGCAGACCAGGCACTATTGAAACATGCCTTGTTGACCCGGGACGCGGCGATTGCGTCCGACGGCATGCCCTATTCGGTGGATGGACAAGTACTTGAAGGGAACATCTGGCCAATTCCGGAAAATGCGGATGCACATCCGAGGGTGGCCGGTACATTTGCCCGCGTACTCGGAACTTGGGTGCGCGAACGGGGCGCCATGACGTTGAACGAAGCGATCCGCCGGTCCACGCTGGTGCCGGCGCAAATCCTTGAACCAGCTTCTCCAGCCTTTGCTCGCAAAGGGCGGATCCAGGAAGGCATGGACGCGGACATCGTCGTCTTCGACTTCGAGAGCATTGCAGATCGGTCCACCTATGAAGCACCCTACCGCGGGTCTGAAGGCGTCCGCTATTTGTTGGTCGCCGGCACGCCCCTGATCTGGGATGGACAGCTCGATCCATCGGTGATGCCCGGCCGGCCTGTCAGGCGACAGCCCGTTCCCTAGCGTCTGCGAAATACCTTCAAAAGACCCCCCAAAAAGCGAAAACCGTCCACACGCGTGTGGACGGTTTGTGGACGGTTTTTGGGGTGGAAAGCGGGCTCTACTCCGGCTTGCGGAATTTCAGGGTCATGCGGTCGCTTTCGCCGATGGCCTTGTATTTTTCGGGGTCGAAATCGTCCGGCGTGTTGCCGTCGCGGTCGGCGGCGGCATTGTTCGGCGGCAGGGTCCATACGCCGAATGGGTGGTCGGCCGTGTCGGCCGGGTTGGCGTTGACTTCGCTGGC
>JBGSKU010000090.1:0-2132 GCA_041741055.1 Hyphomonas sp. | reverse complement strand
CCGTTTCGCCGAACCGGTTCCGGGCACCTTTGTGCTACGCTCAGCCCGTCCGCTCACGGACGTCCGCCGGGTCCTCGCCTCGGCGGCGCCGGAGGGCACCCAGCTGATGATCTTCGAATCCCGCGACGCCCGCCTCGGCTGGACCGGCCTGTCGATGCAGGGCGCCGAAGGCCTGCGCGCCGTCTGGGACGCGCCGCTTGCTCCGCCGGCGGACTAATCGATCCGTTTGATCTGCGCCTGATGGCGCTTCCAGTTCTCGACATAGTGCATCGCCGACAGGGTGATCATCTGCACCTGCTGCGGCGACAGTTCCTTCACAACCTTGCCCGGCGAGCCCATCACCAGCGAATTGTCCGGGATCTCCTTGCCTTCCGAAATCAGCGTATTGGCGCCGATGATGCAGTTCCGGCCGATCTTTACGCGGTTCAGGATTGTCGAGCCCATGCCGATCAGCGTGTCGTCGCCGATCTCGCAGCCGTGAAGGATCACCCGGTGGCCCACCGTCACATTCGCCCCGATGGTCACCGGCGCGCCGATATCCGTGTGGATCACCGTCAGGTCCTGGATGTTGGCATTTTCGCCGACCGTGATCGGATCATTGTCGCCGCGCAGCACGCAGCCATACCAGACTGATGCATTTTCGCGCAGGATCACATTGCCCATGACCTCGGCGCTACCGGCGATCCAGCAGTTTCCGCTCTCCGGCAATGTCGGCCTGACTCCATTCAGTTCATACATGGCCATTTTTTGGGCTCCTCGGTCCGGTTTCTTGTTACGGCTGCGGAATGTCACTTAACCGTCTGATAAAGGTGGTACTCTATAAGGGTTGTAGATTCGGAGAGGCAATGGCCGTTTACGCGCCAACTTATCCCTCAACACCGGAAGCCCCGCTTCCGGATGCTGGCAGCCCGCCGCCGGGCGCGCCCTCCGCACTTTCCACCTTTTCGTCAAGCCGCTGCGCCTTTTCGCCAGCGGCTTTTTTACTGCCCGCAGCCAAGGAGGCCTCCCATGGGTAAACGCAATGCAGCCAAGCGCCTGAAGACCGCAACCGAGGTTCGTCCCTCGGCCTGGTTTGACGAGCCGAGCCGCACGAAGGGACCCCATCTCCACGCCATTGATGGCGGCCGCCGGGGGAGCTGGCACCCCGATGACGGTGACACGATCACCAATGTCCAGCCGCATGAACGCACCCAGCGCTACCAGAAAACCGTCAAGCCCCGCTCGGAAAACCAGGCCCAGTTGATGAACGCGATGGACTCCCACGCCCTCGTCTGCGCCCTCGGCCCGGCCGGCACGGGCAAGACCTACCTCGCCATCTGCAAGGCGGTCGAAGCGCTGCAGAAGGGCAAGGTCTCGAAGATCATCCTGTCGCGCCCCGCCGTCGAAGCCGGCGAACAGCTCGGCTTCCTGCCCGGCGGTATGGAAGACAAGCTCGCGCCCTATCTGCGCCCGCTCTACGATGCGCTCGCCGACCGCCTTTCCCCGGCCCAGCTGAAACACATGCTAGCCGACGGCACGATCGAGATCGCGCCCATCGGCTTCATGCGCGGACGTACACTGAACAATGCCTTCGTGGTCATCGACGAGGCGCAGAACTGCACCTACACGCAGCTGAAAATGCTACTCACCCGCCTCGGCTGGCACTCCACCATGGTCATCACCGGCGACCCCGGCCAGTCAGACCTCCTCCCGGAATTCTCCGGCCTCGCCAAAGCCGCCGAACGCCTCGAAGCCCTCTCCGGCGCCGCCGTGATCAAGCTCGAAGCCGCAGATGTGGTGCGCCACCCGCTCGTGGCGGAGATGCTGGACGTCCTGTAGTCCAATCCTCGGAACCAGATCGAGCCCGCCCGGACCATCCCGGGCGGGCTTTCCTTTTATGCCGCCATGGGCAAACGTCTGCCGATGAGAACCTACCCCTCCTTCGACGCCACCACGATCAGCTATCATGAGCTCGGCGCCGGCCCGCTGGTGCTGATGCTGCACGGCTTCTCCGGCAATGCTGAGATCAACTTTCTCCAGCCGGGCATCGCGGAGAAGGTCGCCGCCGCCGGATACCGCGTCATCGCGCCCGATCTGCGCGGCCACGGCGCTTCGCCCTATGAAGCCCCGCCCGAGAGCTGGCCGGCCGACGC
>JBGSKU010000089.1:0-3019 GCA_041741055.1 Hyphomonas sp. | reverse complement strand
GCGCGCTTCGGTGTCTTCTGCCGCCGCTTCGGCGTGCCGCTGATCGATGGCGGCACGGTGCGCCTGCCGCGCCTCATCGGGGCCTCGCGCGCGATGGACATGATCCTGACCGGGCGCGAAGTCGCCCCTGACGAAGCCCATGCCATCGGTCTCGCCAATTATCTGACCCCGGACGAAACCGCCCTGCCCCGCGCCTTGCAGCTCGCCAAGGATATCGCCGCGTTCCCGCAACTCTGCCTGCGCAAGGACCGCATCTCCGCGCTCAACCAGTGGAGCCTCTCGGAAGACGAGGCCCTCACCGCCGAATTCGCGGGAGGTCTCGATGTGCTGAAGGCTGGCAGCGCGCGCGACGGCGCTTCCCGCTTTGCCGAAGGCAAGGGCCGGCACGGAACATTTTAGGCCACCCGCTCACCAGCCGCCACCGCCGCCGCCTCCACCACCCCCGCCGGAGAAGCCGCCACCACCACTGCCCGACGAGCTGGAGCTTTGCGGCAGCGAGGCGCTGACACCGGTGTTCATGCTGGAAAGTATTGCGTCGTTCATTCCGCCGATATCGCGGAAAGACCGGTCGCCGAAATGCCCCCAGGCCGGGCTATAGTGTTCGGCCACCTCCGGCAGCTGCTTCTCGAAATACTTCGTCCACGGCTTTTCCACGTCCAGCGCCATCGCGTAAGGCAGGAAGGCTTCGTACCGCGCGAGACTCATCGGTGGCAGCGCCCCGCTGCCCACCTGCACCGCATTCATCTGGAGTTTTTCGGCCGTCTCGAGATACAGCCGGAATCCGGCAATTTCGGAGCGCACGTCTTGCCCCCTCGGTGTCGGCGCTGGCATCAGGTACATGAAGAGACCATTGATCGCTGCGAAGGCGAGCACGACCAGCGTATGCCACATCGTCCAGTTCACGGCCTGCGAAACGGCAAAGACGACCGCCAGAACAGTCATCACAACGGCCGCCAGCGTGTAGCCGATATTCCAGCGGAAATAGTCCTCCCCATAGGCCTTCGCGACCGCCTTCTGGAAGGCGAGGTAGGCCGCCGTGAACTCCGCATTGTATTTCTTGCCGAGTGTCAGCGAGGTATCTGCGGAAAACAGGCTGGTTTCCAGAGCGGCATCTTCCCGAGCCAGCACAGCCTTGTCAGCGCTTTTCCGTGTTAGGACGGTCGCCTTCTTGTCCGACGCGTCGATGTCGACCAGGCCTTTCACGCCCATGTTCATAAGGGTTGCCAGAAGCGCCGTGTGGCCCCTGAAGCCGCGATAGTAGATATGGTGCGCGGCAGCCGGTGAATACCCCGCAGGCGGCTCGTAGCGCGGGAAAACCGGCGGCTTCGGCGGGTCCTGTCCCACGCGCTGGAAACTGCTGAACAGAAAGCCGAGCACACCGAGAAAGCTGGCCAGCAACACGGCCAGCGCGCCGTGCCGGAACCACCAGAGCATGCCCTTGTCGCCCAGTGAGGGCGGCTTGATCGCGCCCTTCGCAAGGCTCAGCGACACGGTCAGCCCTTCGCGCAGGCCGAGGGCGCGCGTCGCCTCGAATTCATAGGCGCCATCCGCTTCGCGGAACACATAGTCGCTGCCGGCTTCGCCGAAGCCGCCTGTGTATCCGGACTGGCTGGTCACCTTCGCGCCCTCCGGCAGCGTGACGCGCACAGAGGCGGCGTCGATCGGCAATAGCCAGTAATTGCCGGTCACGTTCCAGTAGAGCTCGTCATGATCCTCGAAATAGCGGATCTGGTTTTTCACCTCATACTGGATCTCGTAAGTGTGTTCGCCATAGGTGATGAAGATATCCGGATCTCCGATCCGGATACGGAAGGTATTGCCGTCTGTCTCGGTCTCATAGGGCTCGCGGTTGCCATCACGCGTCACACGCCGGACATCGTACTGATACGGAAGCTTGTCGCCCTCGTGTGCATCGTCAGCATAGAAGCGCGGCAGATCGCGGAAGATGCCGCGCCGGATCACATCGCCTTCGGAGAAGACGCTGATGGTCTCGGAAACCAGGATGTCGCCGTCCGCCCGCACGGTGATTCCGGCATCAAACCGGTTGACCTTCTCTTCGGCGACCGCACTGAGCGCCAGGAAGCAGGCGGCAAGCGCCGTAAAGATCGCGCGCAGCATCAACGCTTCCCGCCGAGATCGACTTGCGGCACGGCCCGTTCGGCGATCTCGATTTCGAAATACGCCCGCTCGCGGAAGCCGAACAGACCGGCAAACAGGTTTGCCGGGAAGGTCTGCACCGCCGTGTTCAGCTCGCGCACCGCGCCGTTATAGAAGCGCCGCGCCATCTCGATTTTCGTTTCCGTGTCGGAGAGTTCCTTCTGCAGGTCCGCGAAGTTCCCGCTGGCCTTGAGTTCCGGATAGTCCTCGGCAAGGGCCATCATCCGGGCGACCGGCTGCGACAGCGCGCGCTCCGCTGCTGCCCGGCTGGCCGGATCGTCACCCGCCGCCATGGCCTGCGCGCGTTTTTCCGCCACATCGGCGAAAAGCTGGCGTTCGTGCGCGGCATAGCCCTGCACCGTGCTTACGAGTTGCGGGATCAAGGTGGCGCGCCGCTTCAGTTGCACGTCGATGTCCGACCAGCCATTGCGGGCCATCTGCGCTTTCTGGACAAGTGTGTTGTAGGTCAGGACTACGCCGACCAGCACAAGCGCGAGTCCGCCGAAGAAAAGGTAAGTCAGCATGATGCGTCCCTCCTGAGAACCGCCCCAGTCTAACCTGCCCGGTTCCGGTCTGTTAAGGCTTATCCGGACGCGGGGGACGCCCGGGCGCCCGGCAGTCAGTCAAATCCATGGCGCGCCGCCCATTCCGCGCGCGTCATTTCCCAGACAAGGCTGGCGCGGGTCGAACCGTCCGGACGTACGCTGGTCACCTCCCCCATGCGCCGGAAGCCCAAGCCATCGAGCAGGCGCTGGGTGGGTATGTTGGTCAGCGCGGCTGTCTCGCAGAGGAGGTCCAGTTTCAGCGCCGTGAACATCCACGCAAAGCTTGCCGCCGCGCCGCGCCCGCCGGTGCCCTTGCC
>JBGSKU010000088.1:0-2345 GCA_041741055.1 Hyphomonas sp. | reverse complement strand
GACCCTGCCGGCCAAGGGATCGCTCGCGTCCTGGAACAAGTACCGCGACGACGTGATCGCTTTCCTCGACGAGGAAGCGCCGCATGGCGTCGTGCTCGGCGGCCATTCCATGGGCGGCTGCGTGGCGCTGCTGGTCGCCGGCAAGCGGCCGGATCTCGTGAAGGGCCTCGTCCTCGCCGATCCGGTCATCCTGTCGCGCAAGACCTATTTCTGGAACCATGTCTTCCCGCCGGTCAACTGGCTGACCTCGCGCAACAACATGGCGGCCCGTGCGAAGAAGCGGCGCGCCGAATTCAACTCCTTCATCGAAGCGCTCGACAGTTATTCCAGCAAGCCGGCCTTCAAGTCCTGGCGCGAACCTTTCCTCGCCGATTACCTGCTCGACGGTCTCGACCGCGCCGACCATGGCCATGCGGACGCCGAGACGCAGAGCTGGAAACTGCTGTGCACGCCGAAATGGGAAGCCAAGACCTTCGGGGCGCATCGCCACCGTCCGTGGGCGGCGCTCCGCAAGGTGCGCAAGAAGAAGATCCCCATCGTTATCCTGCGCCCGAACCGCGACTCGGTGATTTCCGGAAAGGTCCGCGCCCAGATCATCCAGCAGAACCCGTCGCTGATGATGCGCGGCATCCGCGGCACGTCGCACTTCCTGCCGATGGAAGCGCCCTACGAGATCCGCGACCAGCTCTCCGCCTTCATCGCGCGCCTCGTCGAACGCCTGACGCTGGAAGAAGACGCCCCCGTCTCCCGCAGCCTCGGCCAGCGCCGGCGGCGCGCGGGGTAGGGTCCCTTCGTGTGAACCTCTCCGCAGATGCCTGCGAAGGCAGGCATCCAGCGCACTTCAAATGCTCATTCCAAATCTGGACGCCTGCTTTCGCAGGGGTCTGCGGGAGGGTCGAGGCGAAGGGCAATCCCTGCGCTCACCACAAATCCCGCTCCGGCGAAGCCGCTTTTGCGAGCTTGCTCATCAGCCGCGCCAGCTCGGCCTGTTCCTTGTCGCTCAGCGCGCTGACGAGCTGTGCTTCCTCGGCCAACGCCAGCGGCACGATCAGCTCATAGATGCCGAGCCCCGCCGGCGTCAGCACGAGGTTTGACCGGCGCGCATCGTCCGTGGACGGACGCCGCTCCAGGTAGCCCATCTCGATCAGCCCGGCGACCGCCCGGCTGACGGCCACCTTGTCCATCTGCGTGCGCTGGCCGATCTCGGTCGCGCTGATGCCGGGCGTGTCGGCCGTCACCGCCATCACCCGCCATTGCCAGATCGAGAGGCCGAACTCACGGTCATACAGCTCGGCAATCCGTTGCGAGACGGCGTTCGACAGCACCGACAGCCGGAACGGCAGGAACGTCGCAAGTCGCAGCGGCGCGGGGTGGGGCGATTGGGGCATGGCGGAGCGGAAATCCCTCGGTTTGACTTGCGGCGCGGACCGGAATTAGTTACATATGAAACAATATTCCCAGCCCTTCAAGTCAGGAGCCTCCCACATGGCCGACCTCTTCGACAACCCCGCCGGTCTCGACGGTTTCGAATTCATTGAGTTTTCCGCGCCGGAAAAGGGCGTGCTGGAACCCGTTTTCGAAACCATGGGGTTCACAAAGGTCGCCCGCCACCGTTCCAAGGATGTCGAGCTGTGGCGCCAGGGCGGCATCAACCTGATCACCAATTACGAGCCCAATTCGCCCGCCTGGTATTTCAGCCGCGAGCATGGCCCCTCCGCCTGCGGCATGGGCTTTCGCGTCAAGAATGCCCGCGCCGCCTATGACCACCTGCTGAAGCAAGGCGGCGAGCCGGTCGAGATGAAGACCGGCCCCATGGAACTGCACATCCCCGCCATCCGCGGCATCGGCAATTCCATCATCTACCTCGTCGACCGCTATGACGGCGGCGATGGCAACTTCTCGATCTATGACATCGATTTCGACTACCTGCCGGGCGTCGACCGCAATCCGAAAGGCGCGGGCTTCAAGGTGATCGATCACCTGACCCACAACGTCTATGGCGGCCGCATGAAGTACTGGGCGGACTTCTATGAAACGCTCTTCAATTTCCGCGAGATCCGCTACTTCGACATCAAGGGCGAATATACCGGCCTGACCTCCAAGGCGCTGACCGCGCCGGACGGCAAGATCCGCATCCCGCTGAACGAGGAAGGCAAGGGCGGCGGCGGCCAGATCGAGGAATTCCTGCGCGAGTTCAACGGCGAGGGCATCCAGCACATCGCCCTCATCTGCGATGATCTCTATGCCTGCTGGGATGACCTGAAAAAGCGCGGCGTGCCCTTCATGACCGCGCCGCCGGAAACCTATTACAAGATGCTCGATGCCCGCCTGCCGGGCCACGGCGA
>JBGSKU010000087.1:0-2656 GCA_041741055.1 Hyphomonas sp. | reverse complement strand
GTAGCCGATCACGGCTTTCACTTCGAGGAATTCCTCGAAGCCATGCTCGCCCCACTCGCGGCCGTTGCCCGACTGGCCATAGCCTCCGAAGGGCGCCGAGAAATCGGGATTCGAACCGTTGACGTTGATCTGGCCTGCGCGGATGCGGTTGGCGACGGCGTAGGCGTCCTTTTCGGGACCCTGCACATAGCCGGCCAAGCCATAGACCGTGTCATTGGCCATTTCGACAGCCTGATCCACTGTGTCGTACGGCAGGATGCAGAGCACCGGCCCGAAGATTTCCTCGCGCGCGATGGTCATGTCGTTGGTCACGTTGGCAAAGACGGTCGGGCGGGCGAAGTAGCCCTTGTTGAAGCCTTCCGGACGGCCCGGGCCACCGGCGACGAGGGTTGCGCCCTCTTCGATGCCCTTCTGGATCAGGTCCTGGACCTTCTGGTACTGGTTGCCGTTCGAGATCGGGCCGATCGAGCCGGGCGCCGCTTCGGCCGGCATCATCACCTTCACGGCTTCGGCCGTTGCCTTGGCAATCGCGATGGCTTCGGCCTGCTGGCCTTTCTGGACGAACATGCGGCTCGGTGCGTTGCAGCTCTGCCCCGTGTTCATCATCATCGACATCACGCCGCCAGACACGGCCTTCTTGAGGTCGGCGTTCGGCAGGACGATGTTCGGGCTCTTGCCGCCCAGTTCCTGTGCGACGCGCTTGACGGTCGGCGCAGCGGCCTGCGCCACCAGCACGCCGGCGCGGGTCGAACCGGTGAAGCTCACCATGTCGACATCCGGATGCGACGAGAGGACCGAGCCGACGCCCGGGCCGTCACCATTGACGAGGTTGAACACGCCTTTCGGCACGCCGGCCTCGTGCAGGATCTCGGCGAAGATCATCGCGTCGAGCGGTGCGATTTCCGACGGTTTCAGAACCATCGTGCAGCCTGCAGCAAGTGCCGGGGCGACCTTGCAGGCGATCTGGTTCAGTGGCCAGTTCCAGGGCGTGATGAAGGCGCAGACGCCGATCGGCTCCTTGCGCAGCAGGGTCGTGCCCTTCACTTCCTCGAACTTGTAGCTGCGCAGCACGGCCGCTGTCGTTGCGAAGTGACCCAGACCAGCCGGCACCTGCGCCGCGTTGGCCAGCCACATCGGCGCGCCCATTTCTTCAGAGATCGCAACGGCCAGTTCGGGCATGCGCTTCTGGATACCGGCAGCAATCTTGTCGAGCAGGTCGGCGCGGTATTCGACAGACGTCTGCGAGAAGCTCGGGAAGGCGGCCTTGGCGGCGGCCACGGCCTTGTCCGCGTCGGCCTTCGAGCCGAGCGAGATGACGGCGAAATTCTCTTCGGTCGCCGGGTTCTCGACTTCCAGGCGGCGCGGCGTTACCGGGTCAACCCAGGCGCCATCGATGTAAAACTTCAGGTACTCTTTCATGGGCCAGGTGCCTCCCTTTGGCATGTCTGATGTGGGCTCAGACACCTACTATAGGACCGGCAGGGCGTTTCCGCCACTGCTGACGCTACGGGAGGGGGGAGGCTAGCGCGCCTGCTTGGTCCAGCCGCGCCCCGCCATGCAGATCACGAAGTTCGTCTCGACATTGTAGCTCGACTGGCTGCAGGCTGCGACGGCCGTCTCGAAGGACTGGGCGTCCGCGCCGCTGGTCCACGCGCCCTCCTTGGGGCCGGTGGCACACGCCGACACGGCGACGGCGAAAACGATCAAAAGGCTACGCATCTGTTTCACCGCTTCCGTGTTCCGAAAATCCCGCGCAGGATGTAGCGCACCACTTCGCGGCTCGCCGTGCTCGCCGCATTGTTCACGGCCCGCTCGGTGGTTGTCATCCGGCGCGAGCGCGAGCGGGTCGTCGTCTTTCCCGTGGCCTTTGCCTTGGCAGCGGCTTCCTTCTCCTTGGCTTCGAGCTTCGCCAGCTTCTCGGCTTGCTTGGCGGCCGCCTCCTCGCGCTTGGACAGGATCTCGTAAGCCGACTCGCGGTCGACGGTCTTTTCGTATTTGCCCAGCACGGGGCTGGTCTTCTGGATGTCCGCCCGTTCAGGGTCCGTCGCCGGGCCAAGCCGTGATGAAGGCGGCCGGATCAGCGTCTTCTGCACCATCGCCGGCGCCCCCTTGGCCTCCAGGGTCGATACCAATGCTTCGCCCACGCCCAGTGTGGTGATCGCCTCTTCAGTCTTGAAGGCCGGGTTCGGGCGGAACGAGGCTGCGGCGGATTTCACCGCCTTCTGCTCGGTCGGCGTATAGGCGCGGAGCGCGTGTTGCATCCGGTTGCCAAGCTGCGCCAGCACGCTCTCCGGCAGGTCGCGCGGGTTCTGCGTCACGAAATACACGCCGACGCCCTTCGACCGGATCAGGCGCACCACCTGTTCCACTTTCTGCATCAGGGCAGGGGGCGCGTCCGAGAACAGCAGGTGGGCCTCGTCAAAGAAGAAGACCAGCCGCGGTTTGTCCGGATCGCCGATCTCCGGCAGCTCCTCGAACAGCTCGGACAACAGCCACAACAGGAAGGTCGAATACAGCTTCGGAGAATTGATCAGTTTGCGCGCGTCGAGAATGTTCACATAGCCGCGCCCGTCGCGGGTCGTGCGCATGAAGTCGGCCAGTTCCAGCGCCGGTTCGCCGAAGAAGCGTTCCGCGCCGCCGCGCTCCAGCACCAGCA
>JBGSKU010000086.1:0-10843 GCA_041741055.1 Hyphomonas sp. | reverse complement strand
GGCGTGCCTGTGCGTCCGCGGAAGGCGGGCGTGTCCGGCAAGCCGCCGGCGAGTTCGCCATCGCGGCCACCTCTGCCGACTCCGGCCTCCGGCGTGAAAGGCACGGCAAGGTCGCCGCC
The DNA here is from genome assembly GCA_041741055.1 of Hyphomonas sp. Lineage (GTDB taxonomy): Bacteria > Pseudomonadota > Alphaproteobacteria > Caulobacterales > Hyphomonadaceae > Hyphomonas. The sequence goes on along the minus strand of JBGSKU010000086.1, from coordinate 10,724 downwards.
CCGACTTCCATCACGTCCCCTGCCGCCATGTCCGTCACCGTCACGGCCTCCATGACCGCCACCCGGCGTATCGCCCACCGGGCGGATCGAGGAAATATTGTCGTTCAGGCGATATCCGTTCAGCCGGTCGGACGAGGCATCGATGATCTGGCACCGGCCCTGGAAGTTCGCGTGCTCGCACACTTCCCACTGGCCGCTGCGGATCGTGATCGACGACACATTGTCATTGAACCGGTACCGGCTGAGGTCCGACACTGCCCGGTTCACCCCGAACGAAGCCCCGGAACCATTCGGATCCGTATACAACGTCGCCGCTCCATCACGTGCACCGTAATGCCCGCGCAGCGGAGGCAGGTCGCGATGGTAATAGGTATTGTACCCATACCCGCCAGCGCCGTGCCAGCCGAAGCCATACGGATCGTAGCCGAGGCGCGGATCGTAATAGCCATGGCGGTAATAGTCCGGCGAGTAGCCGTAATGATACACCGAGATGGCGGTCGTGTTGCCGTAGCCGTAGGAATAATAGTCGTTGCCGTACTGCTGGTCGTCGGCATAGCGGATGTAGCCATTGTCATCGCGCTCGAACATCAGGCCATGCTCGGCTTCGGTATACTCGTAGATCGGCCGCACCGACGAGATCTGCCCGGCCAGGCCGTAATAGCGCAGGTCCGGAACGTCATAGCGCAGGAACACGCAGCGGCCGGTGAAGTCGCTGTGCTCGCAGATTTCCCAGGCGCCATCGATCACCGACACCGACTGGGCGACATCGTTGAAATAGATGTCCGGCAGGGCATAGATCGGGTCGAAAACCTGTCTCAGGTCGCCGGAATAGTCGAGCCCGCTATAGAGGATCAGCGCGGCAGGTGGTTGGTCGGCCTGGTCTGCATGCGCCAGTCCGCCGAGCGCCAGCGGGGCAACAAGGGCGGTGGTGTAGCGGATCAAACGCGAGAACATGGGCCGGTTCCTTCGTAACTGGTTGATGCACTATCGCAGGGCCAGTCTGAATAGGACGCAACGTGCAGTTTAGGTTTCGCCCATGTCGCCCCCGGTTTCGTCCGGCGCGTCCCCTTCCGGCCGTTCGCCGGCCTCGCTCCATCCGGCAAGATCGGCGACCACGACCCGGCGGCTTGCCAGATCGACCACCGGCACATCCGCCAGCGTGAACGGCACCATCACACTGCCGGCGCCCGGCAGGTCGATCTCCAGCAGGTCATCCGCGCCGAAATTATGCACCGCGCGCACCCTGCCAGCCGGCACCGCGCCGCCGTCGAACACGTCCAGCCCGACAAGGTCTTCGATATAGAACTCGTCCTCGTCGGCCTGTGGCAGGAGGGAGCGTGGCACATGCAGCAGCGTGCCGCGCAGCGCGTCCCAGTCTTCCTTCTGCTTCTGCTCCTTCGGGCGGACGATGAAATGGTCCGTGCCCGGCCGGGCCGATACCGGCGTCAACACCGGCCTGCCCCGCTCGTCGAGCAGCGCGCCATAGGTGAACATGTCTTCGGGATCGGCCGTGAAGCTCTTGACGCGGACTTCCCCGCGCACGCCATGGGCGCCCTTGACGACGCCCACGACAATCAACCTGTCACCGGATGCTGGATTCATCCCGCTTCTGTAGCGGTACCGCGGCCAAGGGCAAGCGCGTCAGTGCCAGTCGCGCCCATAGCCATTGCCGCGATCGTAGCGGGAATCGTACCGCCGGACCGACGAGATATTGTCATTGAGGCGCAGCCCTTTCAGGTCGCCCGAGCCCGAGGTCAGGATTTCGCACCGGCCCCGGAAGTCCGGATCGACACAGGCCAGCCAGGTGCCGCGCGAGACGAGGAACGAACTGGCCGTGTCATTGAACCGGTAGTCGGCAAGGTTCGGCACATCCGAACCGATCTCGACCGCATTGCCGGACAGGCCATTGTCGCGGAACAGGACCAGGTCGGCACCCCGTCCGCCGCCATGGCCGTATCCGCCGCCATATCCCCCACCATACCCGCCGCCATAGCCGGCCGGGCGCAGGGACGAGATATTGTCATTCAGGCGATAGTCGCTGAGGCGCGAGGCATCGGCATCGATCAGTTCGCACCGGCCACGGAAATTCGCATCGACACAGACTTCCCAGACACCGGACCGGATGCTGATCGACGAGACGCGGTCATTGAAGCGCAGGTCGGCCAGGTCGGCCACTTCGCCATTCACGCGCAGGCTCTCGCCGGAAAAGCGCGTATCGGAGTGCAGCACGACGCCGCCGGAACCGCCGCCCCGGCTATAGCCATCGCCGCCGCGATGCTCCGCGCTTGCAGGCAGGACGAGGGCGGCGAGGCCAAGTGCGGCGAGCGCGCCGTTACGGATGGCTTTCGAAGTCGACATGACGGGCTCCTTTCGGTTCGCTCCTGTCTAGCGGCCATCAACTGAACAGCGTCAGGGCGTCCTGTTGTCTCCGGTTCAGTCCGCCCGCAAGCGTCAGTAGCTCCTGTACGGGCGGTCAGCGACAAGACGCGCCGATGACAGGTTCCCCGAGAGGCCAATATCCGCAAGATTGGTCACGCTGCGGTCGACCGTCTCGCACCGGCCACGGAAGTCTGCGTCCGTGCAAAGTTCCCAGACACCCGAGCGGATGTCGACGCTACGGGCCCGGTCGTTGAATCCGGCGCGGGCGAGTTCCGGCTCGTCGCGATTGACCGGCAGGGAGTCGCCGCGCAGGCCCGTATCCGAATAGAACACGACGGCACCGTAGGCGGGATCGCCATAACCCGGTCCGCCTGCGACCGGCGGATAGCCGGCGCCGGTCGGCCTGACCGACGTGATATTGTCATTCAGGCGGATCGTCCGGAGGCTCGACTCGCTCGTGGTGATCACCTCGCAATGGCCGCGGAAGTCGGCATCCGAGCAAACTTCCCAGCTGCCGCGATTGAGGCGGATCGAGGAAACCATGTCGTTGAACCTGTAGGCCACCAGGTCCGGGACCGGGCCATTCACCGGCAGGGATTTTCCGGAATATCCGTCTCCTTCGTAAAGGACGATCTGGTCGGGCTCGGCGGCATAGCCTCCGTTGCCATAGGGGTCGGTGGCACAGGCCGGAAGGGTCAGCGCTGCCAGGCAGGCAGCACCGGCGAACAGACGGGATGGGCGTCTCATGACTTTGGCTCCGGTTTGGTTTCACTGTCCGGTTAGCGGCTGAACCCCGGTTCAGTTCCCCCGCGTGGCCAAATTTTTCACCCGCAAACAAAAAGCCGGCGCCTTGCGGCACCGGCTTCTGTCGGATCGGATGATCCTTCTGCGGTCTGACTATTCCGTCGCGGCTTCCTCGGCCGGAGCGGCGGCAGCTGCGGCGAGGGCAGCAGCCTTGTCGGCGCGTTCCTTGGCGCGTTCCTGGGCCTTCTTGCCTGGCTCGCCTTTTTTCAGGTTCGTGCCGTGGGCCCATTTCACGACCGGCTTGCCGTCATGTTCGAGGGCCGACAGGAAGCGCGCGACGCGCTCGGTCGGCTGGGCACCCTTGCTGATCCAGTCGGCGGCCTTGGCCGCGTCGATCTTGACGCGATCGCCGGAGTCTTTCGCCGCGCGCGGATCGTACGACCCGATGCGGTCGATGAACTTGCCGTCGCGCGGGGCGCGGGCATCGGCCACGACAACCGAATAATAGGGGCGTTTCTTGGACCCGCCGCGGGCGAGTCGGATCTTGAGGGCCATGGGGTTTCTCCTGTGTTCTGGCGTCTCTGGAATTCTGCTAAGTCTAGTCTTCGGCCTCGCGGCCACGAATCTGCTCATGATGACGGATCACTTCCGCCACGATGAAATTGAGGAACTTTTCGGCAAAGGCCGGATCGAGCCCGCTTTGTTGCGATAGCGTCCGTATACGGTCGATCTGCTGCGCCTCGCGCGACTTGTCGGCCGGCGGCATGTTGTGCAGCGCCTTCAGCTTGCCGACTTCCTGCGTCGCCTTGAACCGCTCGGCCAGCGTGTGGACGAGGATGGCGTCGAGATTGTCGATGCTGGAACGCAGCTGGTTCAGCTGGAACAGGGCGAGGGTGTGGTCTGTCGAATTCACTTTTTCTTGCCTCCCAGGATGTCGCCCATGTTCGGCGGCAAGCCGCCGCCACCGAGACCGGGCAGTCCGCCGGAGGGCAGGCTGCCACCACCCATCTTGGCGAGGTCGCCCGGCGACAGGCCGGCCGCCTGCGCCATGCCCAGCATGTTCTTCATGCCGCCCTTGGTGCGCATCTTCTTCATCATGCCCGCCATCTGGAGGTGCATCTTCAGCAGCTTGTTCACTTCCTGTACGGACGTTCCTGACCCCGCCGCAATGCGCTTGCGGCGCGAGGCATTGAGGATTGCGGGCTTGCGCCGTTCGGCCCTGGTCATCGAGGAAATGATGGCTTCCTGGCGCTTCAGCACCTTGTCGTCCATGTTGGCGGCGGCCATCGCTTCCTTGGCCTTGCGGGCGCCCGGCATCATGCCCATCAGGCCGCCGAGCCCGCCCATTCGCTGCATCTGCTTCAGCTGGTCGGCAAGGTCGTCGAGATCGAATTCGCCCTTCTTCAGCTTGGCCGCCATCTTCTCGGCCTTGGCGGCATCCATCTGCTCGCTGGCCTTCTCGACCAGGCTGACAATGTCGCCCTGTCCGAGGATGCGTCCGGCGACGCGGCGTGCATCGAACGTGTCGAGCCCGTCGAGCTTTTCGCCGGTGCCGAGGAACTTGATCGGCAGGCCGGTGACCGCGCGCATCGACAGCGCCGCGCCGCCGCGTCCATCGCCGTCCATCCGTGTCAGGACAAGTCCGGTCAGCGGCAGGCGCTCGTGGAATCGGCGGGCCGTCTCCACCGCGTCCTGGCCGGTCAGCGCATCGGCGACCAGCAGCACTTCCGACGGATTGGCGATAGCGGCGATCTCGGCCGCTTCGCTCATCATCTGTTCGTCGATTGAGGTACGGCCTGCGGTGTCGAGGAACAGGACGTCATAACCGCCGATCTTGGCGGCCTGCACGGCGCGCCGGGCGATGTCCGCCGGCAGCTGGCCCGCGATGATCGGCAACGAGGTGACGTTCGGTCCAGCCTGCTGCGCGAGGATTGCCAGCTGTTCCATGGCCGCCGGGCGGCGCACGTCGAGCGAGGCGATCAGCACGCGCTTCTTGCCGCGATCGGCGAGCCGTTTGGCGATCTTGCCGGTCGTCGTGGTTTTGCCCGACCCCTGCAGGCCGGCCATCATCACGACCGCAGGCGGAACATCGACGCGCAGATGGGATTCCGCTTCGTCCGCCCCCAGCATGTCCACAAGCGCGTCATAGACGATCTTGATCACCTGTTGGCCCGGGCGGACCGAACGGATGACTTCTTCGCCCACCGCGCGGGTGCGCACGCTGTCGATGAAATCCTTCACCACCGGCAACGCGACATCGGCCTCGAGCAGCGCAACGCGGATTTCGCGCAACGCCTCGTTCACGTCCTTTTCGGACAGCGCGCCGCGACCGGTCAGGCCGTCGAAAATACTGCCAAGGCGTTCGCTCAGGGTGTCGAACATCGCATCCGTCTCCTCATGACGCGCAAAGCCGAAAAGCCCCGCTGAGCGAAACTTCGCCGGGCGGGGGGCCCCGCTTGCCTCATGGGCCAGTCAGGGCGCGCTTATCAAATTGCGCGAGATGTGGGGCGCCTAAAGCACGCTGTATTCCACAGGTCAAGCCGTCTGGAGGGCCTCGACCCGGTCCTGCAGCAGCGTCATGGCGGTACGAATCTCAATATCCACAAGGGAATAGATGGCCATATTGGCCCAGGTGCCCTTCGCGGCGCGCATATAGCTGCGCAGCACGCCCTCCCGCGCCGCGCCCAGCCGCTCCACCGATTTGGTGGCCGCGAGATTCTCCTCGTCGATCTGGAATTCGATCCGCCGGATCCGGCAGAGCCGCGCCCGTGTAATCAGCGCCAGCGCGGTGGCGGCCGGGACAATCCCGCTGCGCATCGATTCCGGATGCCACTGATAGCCGATCCGCAGGCGCCGGTGGGTGCGTGAAATATCGAGATACGCCGCCACGCCCGCAAAGGCACCGTCCGACAGCCGGGTCACCGCAAAGGGAATGGAGCGTCCCTCCCGGGCGTCGGCAAGCGTGTGATCGAAATAGGCCTTGAAATAGGTGCCGGTGGGGATGACCGGCATCCATTGCCACATCGCCTCAACCGCGCCCGAGTCGGCCAGCGCAGCCCGGTGGGCCTCTGTCAGCAGGTCCAGCCGTACACCAGCCACCTCAAGTCCGGGCGCGTCCAGTTTCATGGCGCATGTCGTGCCACAATCGGCGCGGCCGGACAATTCACATGGGCGCGACCCGTGCACACCGCCCGAAATGGCCGGGCGGCCCCCAAAAAAGACCCCGCGGCACGTGGGTCCGCGGGGCTGGAGAGTCAGCAAGGGGATGGATAGTTTCTTATTCGTCGCGCCCAGACATCATCGAAAGGATGAACTGGAACAGGTTCACGAAGTTCAGGTAGAGCGACAATGCGCCCATCGTCGTCGCGACCGCCATCGAGCGCTGGTCGCCCTGCAACGCGTAGTAATCGGTCTTGAGGCGCTGCGTGTCGAACGCGATCAGGCCCGAAAAGATCAGCACGCCGAGCAACGAAATCGCAAAGCCCAGCACTGAGGACGCGAAGAACAGGTTGACGAGCGAGGCAAGAACCAGCCCGACAACGCCCATGAGAAGGAACGTCCCGAAGCCGGAGAGATCACGGCGGGTCGTGTAGCCCCACAGGCTCAGGGCGCCGAAGGCCGTCGCCGTGATGAAGAAGGCCTTCGCAATGGTGAGGAAATCAACGCCAACACCTGCCCGCGCCGCCATGACCCACGCGCCCAGGCTCGCGCCAATGAGCGCTGTCACGGTCCAGTAGACAAGACCGGCCCCCAGCGGTGACGGACGCCGCATCGCGAAGGCCGAAACCAGCAGCAAGGCCAACGGGCCGAACATCACCACATAGCGCAGCGGCGTACCGAACACGAGCGCGGAGAGGGCGTCGGAACTTCCGATCACGCCCGCAATCGCGGCGGACAGGACGAGACCCATTGCCATCTTGTTGTAGATGCCCAGCATGAAACCCCGCAGACCGGCATCAACCGCCATACTGGCAGGCGCCGATGACCGCGCGGCGATGGACTGAAAGTCAGACACTGTTTGCTCCCTTACCTGACACACCAACGCCGGACAGTTTTGCCCGGCGTTGGAATATCCTTGTCGCAGCAGAGGTCGGCATTCAGCCGGAGAGCTTCAAATACGAATTTCCTTCCGGGCCGATAGGATCCGGCTATGGGACGCCCCTACTCCTTCGTCTTTGAAAACAGCTGGCGCGTCAGGTAAGTGAATTCGAGCGCCGAGCGTTTGGCGCGCGCGGTCTGGTCTGCCGCTGCCGCGTGGCCGCCATCGGTGTTCTCGAAATAGAGGAAAGGCAAACCCGCCTCCTCGAACCGTTTTGCCATCTTCCGGGCATGACCCGGATGGACGCGGTCGTCCTTCGTGGAGGTCACGAAGAAAGGCACGGGATACCGCTTCGAAGCGTCGAAGTTCTGATAAGGCGAGATCGTCTCGAGGAAGGCGCGCTCTTCCGGCACGTCCGGCGAACCATACTCGCCCACCCAGGACGCGCCCGCCAAAAGGAGATGGTAGCGCAACATGTCGAGCAGCGGCACCTGCACGACGACCGCGTTCCAGAGATCGGGCCGCTGGTTCAGCATCACACCCATAAGGAGGCCGCCATTCGAGCCGCCCATGATGCCGAGATGCTCCGGGCTTGTGATGCCTCGCGCGACAAGGTCTTCGCCGACCGCGATGAAATCGTCGTAGATGCGTTGGCGGTTCTGCTTGAGGCCGGCCTGGTGCCAGTTCGGACCGAACTCGCCGCCGCCGCGGATATTGGCGAGCACATAGGCGCCGCCTTTCTCGAGCCATAGCCGTCCGGTGACCGGGCTGAAACCGGGCGTCATCGACACCTGGAAGCCGCCATAACCGTAGAGCAGCGTCGGCGTCGTTCCGTCGAGCTTCATGTCTTCGCGGTGGACAATGAAATACGGCACCCGTGTGCCATCCTTCGAGGTGGCGAAGAATTGGTCGACCCTCAGGCCCGCCGTGTCGAACTTCGCCGGCAGGCTTTTCAGCGTCGTCACCGCGCCGCTCGCAATATCATAAGTCAGCAGCGAGGACGGCGTCAGGAAGTCCTCGTAGTTGAGGAACACGGCCGTCTCGTCTTGATCCGCAAACGCAATGCCGACCTGACCGGAGCCCGGCAGATTGATCGGCGCCGTAGCCCATCCGCTGGCGGACGGTTCAAGACGCAGCACCTTGCCCACCACATTGTCGCTGATCGCCAGCAGGGCCGCGCCCTTGGCAACCGCGACCCCATCCACCGCCTGCGTGGCGGAGGGGCGAAACGCCAACTCCACCTTCGGCAGCTTGCGCGTCGTCAGGAAGTCTTCGAGGTTGAAGGCGACCAGATCGCCTGCCTTGAACACGTCCTGCCCTTCCGGCGTCCAGTCCTGCTGCAGCGAGAACAGGAGCTGGCCCTTGTAGACGCCATTGACCGAGACCATCGGCGGCAGCGGCCATTGCACCGCCGCCGTCTCGCCGTCCGGGAACCAGAAATACTTTGACGTGAAGAAGGTTTCGGCCTGCACCGCGCCCTGCAGCACTCGGCCATCTTCCAGCTTGATCGTCATCGGCCACACGCCGACATCGGTCGGCGCACCGCGGAGAAGTTCCGCCGCGTCTGCCAGCGGCGTACCGCGCGACCAGCGTTTCACGATGAATGGATAGCCGGACTCGGTCAATGTACCGTCACCCCAGTCGGTGGCGACCAGCAACGTGTCAGGGCTCGCCCAGGCGAGGCCCTGCTTGGCTTCGGGCGTGACAAACCCGCCGTCCACGAACGATTTCGTTTCAAGGTCGAACTCGCGGTTGACCACCGCGTCCTTGCCACCATTCGACAGTGAAATGAGGCAGCGATACCTGTCGCCCGCCTTCGGGCGGAAACAGTCCGCGCCCTTGTAGACCCAGTTCTGGCCTTCATCGGCCGCCAGTTTGTCGAAGTCGAGAATGGTCTCCCAGTCCGGCGTGTCGGTCGCATAGCTGGCGAGCGTCGTGCGGCGCCAGAGACCGCGCACGTTGGTCGTGTCCTGCCAGAAATTGTAGACGAGGCCGTCGCGCACGGTGCCGTAGGGAATCCGCTCGCTGGAATTCAGCGCGTCGAGCGCCGCCGCTTCGAAGCCCGCATAATGCGGATCGGCCGTCAGATCGGACAGCGTACGCGCATTCTGCGCCTCGACCCAGGCGAGCGCGTCTTTCCCTTCGACCTCTTCCAGCCAAAGATGGGAATCAGGATCGAAGGCAGCCGCTTGGGCCGAAATGTCTGGGGTCACGAGTGTCTCCGGGGTTGGGCCTGCCACGCAGGCAGCGAGCGCGAAAGCGCTGAAGGACGCAAGAAAGAGGCGCATGAGGATTCCTGAAGGTTTCGGGATGCGCCCGCGGCAGCGGAAAGCGCAGAGCGCGTTTGATAATCAACGCGCCGTCGCACTGTAAATCCGCTCAAGGCAGCCGTTCGAATGTAATGCGCTCGACCAGGATGCCGCGCCGCTTGTTCGGCACGACTGGGCGCACGGCAATGTAATCCACGCCCTGGTCGCCGACCGCGGCCGGCACCTCATACTCGAAGCTGAAATCGGCAAAGTCCGGCTGAAGCGCGAACGTGTGCCATCCCGATTCGCCGGCGCGGCCGGTTGAATAGTTCACCTTCATCTCCATCGCGCCCTGGTTTTCGGCCGGCCGCGCGCGCACCGTCACGCGGAGCTTCCGGCTGGAGAATTGCTGTTCGATGTCGGGTGCCAGCCGGAAATGGGGGCCCAGCTCGGGCGCATCGGCCAGCGCATCGGCTTCGGCATCGATCTGCAGCACATACCGCTTGTCCGGCAGACGCTGCAGCTTGGTACGCGCCTCGCCGCCAGCGATCACCTTGTTGAGGTAAGCGCCCTCGATGACGATCCGGTCATAGCTGACCCCGTCGCCGGCCACGGCGCCGGTCGGCAGCTGGCCGATTCCTGGCTGGAGGCCGAGGAACACCATCAGGATCACCAGCAGGCCAGCCAGAGGAAAGAAGATCCGGTCGCGCATGCTGCTTTCCTCCGTCTCGGGCACCCGCCCTGCTGGCCAAGCCTCGAGGCTCCTGTTAGCAGGGTCACGGGCCGATTGGCGAGCCATTTGCAGCGCAGAACCTGCAACCGGGAGATTGCACCAGAATGACGACAAGCGCCCTTCGCCGCCGCGCCAAGGAAGCCCGCCACTGGCTTTTCGACAGCTGTTTTCCGCTCTGGGCGGAACACGGGCTGACCCCGGCTGGCCTCTTTCCCGAGGTTCTGACCCTTGATCATGACGAGCTGGACCGCGACCTGACGCGCGTCCGCGTCCAGGCGCGCCAAACCTATGTGTTCGCTGAAGCCTGGCGCCTCGGCTGGAAGCGCGACACGTCTGACCGGCTGGTCCAGGCCGGCGTCTCGCTGCTGACAAGCCGGGCGCTCGCCCCATCCGGTCTCCCGGGCCGCACGCTCAACGTGGAACGCGCCACGCTGGCCGACGCCACGGCCGACCTTTACGACATTGCCTTTGTCTTGTTCGCGCTGGCTGAAGCGGCGCGCGGTCCTCTCGCGCCCGCTGTTCCGCTGACCGCCGCCCAGCAGCTGCTTAGCGTGCTGGACCGGTTGATGCGCGACGCAGC
>JBGSKU010000085.1:0-8460 GCA_041741055.1 Hyphomonas sp. | reverse complement strand
GTCGTCTGGATCGGACGCGCGGACGGCGCACCGCGCACGGGCGTCACCGGGCGCGATATTGCCTTGCCGGTCCTCTTCGAGATGGCGGACCGCGTATCGCACCATCTGCGCGATGAAGGTGAGTCGCGCGCGCGTCTTTCCTCCGAGCCGCTGCGCAAGGCCAAGGGCGCGCAGCGCAACCTGTCAGAGAACCGGCCGCCGGAAATCCTGTTCCCGCCGGAGGGGGCCGAGCTTTGGGCAGGTCCCGTCAACGGCAAGCCGGGCCGCCCCTTCGTGCTGGCCGGGCGCGGGCAGGGCGCGCTCAGCTGGTATATTGATGGCACCCCGACACAGGTTGACGACGCCGGTGCGCCGATCTGGCAACCGCGCCAGCCGGGCTTCTACCAGGTCACGGCCGTTGACCCCGAAGGCCGGGCCACCCGCGTCAGAGTCCGCGTACTGACTGAAAACCCGGCGTAGCGGTGTGCAATCGGGTCACATCAGCGTGACATTTGCGCAATCCCTGCCCTCAGGGGCTTTTTTCCTTCGCCTGCTGCAACTATTTCGCCATCTGGACGGTGTATTCAGTTCCGTTCCGAGTGTGAGAGATTAGCGTGCCGATGAAACATCCCGCCCTGATTATTGCCCTGACGGCCGGTCTGCTGGCCACCGGGCTTGCGTTCTTTTCCAGCGCCGGGGCGGAAGACCGCCGGTTCGACGATCCGCCGGCCCGCGTGGCGACGGCGATTTTTGCGGGCGGCTGTTTCTGGTGCGTCGAGGCCGACTTCGACAAGGTCGAGGGCGTGATCGAGACGACGTCCGGCTATACCGGCGGCACGGTCGATAATCCGAGCTACAAACAGGTCACGCGCGGCGACACGGGCCATTACGAAGCCGTCAAGGTCACCTACGACCCTTCGAAGGTTACTTACGACGATCTCGCCGACTATTTCATCCATCACATCGACCCTACCGATGCCACGGGCCAGTTCTGCGACAAGGGACCGAGCTACCGCTCGGCGATCTTCGTGTCCGGGCAGGGTGAGCGCCAGTCGGCCGAGGCCGCGCTCAAAGTGGCGAAGAAACAGCTGGGTCAGGACGTCGCGACCGCGATCCTTCCGGCAGGCAGCTTCTGGCCGGCGGAAGATTACCATCAGGACTATTACATCCGCAGCGCGGTGAAGTACGACTTCTACCGCACGGCCTGTGGCCGCGACGACCGTATCAAGGAAGTCTGGGGCAAGGTCGCCAAGGGCTCCTGATCGCCCGGTGGCGGGTGCCGCTCAATCCTGCGCGGGGCAGGGCGGCTCATCGAATTCCTTCACGTTCCTGTATTTGGCGTCCCAATCGGCGTTCCGCTCGGCGGGCGCAAAGTCCTGCGCCACATAGAGCTGGAACACGCGGGTGATCGGGCAACCGTTGCCGCGCACGCCGAGATCGATGCGGATCTGTCCGGCCGGCTCGAAACGGGTAAAGTCGCCGCGGATGCGCGGACGCATCCAGGGATGAACCGACGCCACCAGAACGGGCCCGTCATTCACCGTTTCCAGTGCGACCCGCTCCGAAAAACTCTTCGGCGTCGCGTACCGGCGCCATGAGATCAACGGCACGGTCCGCTCCCGGCCATAGAAGTCCAGCCCATGCCAAGCCTCCCGTTCGTCCACCAGTACGGCCACGGCGCCGATTCGATCAGCCTCGGCGAACACCTGCTCGGCCGCCACGTCCCAGCCGCGCGTGCGCTTCAGCGCATTGTCGATCCCCAGCGCACGCGTCTGGGCCGGCGACAGGACCGGCACGACAAGGAAGATCAACGCCGCCAGTGCGTTGACGCCAAGACTGGCCCAGATCACCGCGCGGCGCTTGTCGAACCAGGCCGCGACCAGAAGGCTCGCCGCCGGATAGGCGGTCGCAGCCCAGTTGGCATGCGCGCGCGACAGCACAGCCTGGCCGAAAATGAACAAGAGCACCGGCAATATGAAACAGAGCAGCCAGCGCGCTGGCGCCGGGTCGCCCTCCGTTCGGGACTTCCAGGTGATCAGGCCGGCAACCAACAGGATGAAGCTGACCGGCCCGAACACGCCCAACTGATCGAGAAAATAGGTCAAGGCGTTTTCGGGGTGGAACAGGTCGCCGCCGAGATTGGCATTGTCCACCGTATGGCCGACCGTCTGGAAGTCGTTCGCGGCATTCCAGGCAAAATGCGCCGCAATCAGGAGCGTCATCACGCCCAGTGCCAGCGCGCCGCTCCATGACAACAGAGCGCGGCGCATTGGCGCATCGACGAGGCAGGTCAGCACCAGGCCGATGGCGAAATAAAGCATCGCATACTTGGAGAGGATACCGAGTCCCAGCGCGGCGCCCAGCGCCGCAGCCGTGATCCGTCCGCCGCCACTGCGCAGCCGCCAGGCGAGAAACAGCCCGGCGCACCAGAACGGCATCAGCACACCATCGGTCGATAGCACGCTCGACGACAGCGTCACGGCGGGCATCAGCGCATAGAGAAGGGCGGCATAGAGCCCTGTTTTTGCGGAAAACATCTCCCGCCCGGTCAGGAACAGGAGGCCAGCTGCCGCTGTGTGCAGGAAGGGCGCCGCCAGCCGCACGGCCCACTCGGTGTTGCCGAACACAGCGGTCATCACGTGGATGACCCAGGCGATCATCGGCGGCTTGGAATAATAGCCCCAGGCCAGGTCCTGCGACCAGCGCCAGTACTGGGCTTCATCCGCATAGAGATTAAGCGGCGAGGCCAGGATCGCGCCGGCCCGTACCAGCAGCAGCACGGCTAGGGCGGCCAGCGCCAGCCGGGCCTCGGGACTCTTCGGGATGAGGTTCACAGCAGGCATGGTCGATTCGGGTTGATTGCGCCTCTTATGGCGGCTTAGCGCACACAAATACAGATCAGTTTGCGGCGCATTCGGCACAAGTGTGCCGCACAGCGTGTCATTTTTGCATCGCAACAAAAAAACCGGCGCCGGTTTGGCGGCCTCAGCAGAACCTTCAATTGTCTGTCACTGATCTGTCATGTAGCGGGACTAATGCCGAGCTAGAACCGGAGCGGCACGAGAGCGCTACGGTAGCGGTCGACAAAGTCGGGGAAGACAACATGGTCAAGAATTTCTTTGCACGTAGCGTGTCCGTTGCGGCCATTGCTGCGATCCTGCCGGTTGCGGCAGTCCACGCTCAGGTCACCACGTCGTCGGTACGCGGCGTCGTTACAGACTCAGCCGGTCAGGCCGTTGCAGGCGCCACCGTTACGATCGTCCACGAGCCCACCGGCACCGTCACGACGACGACCACCGGCCTCAACGGCGCCTACACGTCGCAGAACCTGCGCATCGGCGGCCCCTTCAGCTTCACGGTCAGCGGCGAAGGCATCACGTCCAGCCGCGTCGAGAACGTCTACACCAGCCTCGGCGACACCGCCGTCGTCAACATTGTCACCGCTGCGGCCGATGATACGGCGCGCCTCGATACGGTCGTCGTGACCGGCTCGTCGATCGTCGCCCAGGTGGCTACAGGCCCGTCCTCGACCTTCAACCTCGATACGCTGGAAAACTCCCCGGCGATCAACCGCGACGTCAAGGACATCATCCGCCTCGACCCGCGCGTCTATATCGACCCGAACGCAGGCGGCGCCGCCGGTTCGGACGGTATCCAGTGCGCCGGTGCCAGCACCCGCTACAACTCGCTGACCGTTGACGGCGTCCGCCTCAACGACAACTTCGGCCTCAACACCAACGGCTACCCGACCGAGCGCATCCCGTTCTCGTACGATGCGATCGAGCAGGTTTCGGTCGAACTGGCTCCGTTCGACGTCCTCTACGGTTCGTTCACGGCCTGTAACATCAACGCCGTTACCAAGGGCGGCACGAACGAGATTCATGGCGGTCTGTTCTACGACTATACGAGCGACGCACTGACCGGCGACAGCACCGACGGCATCGAGCGCGACCTCGGCGACTTCGACGAGAAACGCTACGGTGTTCATGTCGGCGCGCCGATCATCAAGGACCGCCTGTTCGCCTTCGCCGCCTACGAGAAATACGAAGGCGCCAACATTTTTGGCCAGCAGCCGGAAGACGTCGGCCTTTCGCAGGCTCTCTACGACAGCATCATTGCCACGGCCGTGAACCAGTACGGCTACGTCTCGGGCGGCTTGCCGACCTCGACGGCCGTTGAGGACGAGAAGATCTTCGGCAAAATCGACTGGAACATCACCGACACGCAGCGCGCCGAGTTCACCTACACCCAGAACGAAGGCAACAACTTCTTCCCGTCGGATTCGAGCTCGTCGCAGATCGCCGATGGCAACCACTACTACCAGCGCACCTCGGAGCTGACGTCCTACACGGCCGCCCTGTTCTCTGACTGGACGCCGAACTTCTCGACCGAGCTGCGCGCTTCGAAACTCGAGCTCGACAACAGCCAGGTTCCGGTGGCCGGCTACGACGCTTTCGGCGAAGTGCAGATCCGCGTTGCTCGCGACCTCTCCTCGGGCACCTCGACCATCTATCTCGGCGCCGATGACAGCCGTCATTCGAACAAGCTGCAATACGACCTCACGAACTACAAGGTTGCGGGCAATTACCAGTTCGGCAACCACCTGTTCACGGCCGGTGTCGAGCGTGAAGAGTTCGAAGTGTTCAACCTGTTCGTCCAGCAGTCGCTGGGTGAATGGCGCTTCGCTTCGCAAACGGCATTTGCCAACGGCGATTACAACTTCTTCAACTACACCAACTCGGCCGGCACCAACGATCCGAACGATGCGGCCGCTTCCTTCGGCTACGAAATCACGACCGGTTACCTTCAGGACACGTGGCAGGTCACCGATTATTTCGACATCACCGCCGGCCTGCGTTACGATTATTATTCGACCAGCGATGCGCCGGCCTACAACGCCGCCTTCGAAGCCAACTACGGTTTCCGCAATGACGAGACGCTCGATGGCGCCAGCATCGTGCAGCCGCGCATCGGCTTCAACCTCGAAGTCAACCCGGACATCAAGTTCCACGGCGGCGTCGGTCTCTTCTCCGGCGGCAACCCGAACGTCTGGCTGTCGAACAACTACTCCAACAACGGGGTCACGCTGGCCGACTACGTGATCACCTCGGGCAACGTTAACACCGACGTGTATCCGACCGGTGGCAGCGCGTTCTTCGATGTGCCGCAAACGGCGATCGACTATGTGACCAACGCCTCGGGCGTCGGCAACGTCAACGCCCTCGACCCGGACTTCGAGATCCCGTCCGAGTGGAAGTTTGCCTTCGGCGGTGTGTTCAACGTCGATACCGGCGTTCCGGTCCTCGGCAATGACCTCCGCGTCCAGGCCGACCTGCTTCTTTCGAAGACCAATGAGTCGGCCATCGTGGTTCCGCTGGGTTACACCCAGTCCGGCACGGCTCCGGATGGCCGCCCGATCTATCGCGGCACCAGCAACACCAGCGACTTCATGCTGACCAATGCCGAAAACAAAGGCAGCGCGAAAGTTTACTCGATTGCCGTGTCGCAAGACTATGACAACGGTCTCGACTGGTCGTTCGGCTACGCTTACACGGACGCCAAAGACACCAACCCGATGACTTCGTCGGTCGCGTTCTCGAACTTCTCGAACTACTCGACCTACGACGCCGTCAACATCCCGACCGCGACGACGGACTACGAAATCGCGCATCGCTTCACAATGAAGATCGACTACGAGCACGATTTCATCGGCGACTACACGTCGCGGGTTTCACTGTTCGGCTCGGCCAACCAGGGTGCGCCTTACAGCTATACCTTCGCCCGCAACTCGCTCTTCGAACCGAGCTCGTTCGCCAACAGCCGTCAGCTGGCTTACATCCCGACCGGGGTGAACGACCCGCTGATCGCGCCGACCTCGAACGCCGCCGCTGTGGCCGCGCTCAACGCGTTCATCTCGAGCCACGAAATCCTCGACGACTACCGTGGTCAGATCGCGCCGCGCAACATCGCTGCCGACGACTGGTGGACGACGTTCGACCTGCGCCTCTCGCAAGACCTGCCGGGTCTGCGTAAGGACGACCATACGCAGGTTTACATGGTCATCGAGAACCTCGGTAACCTGATCAATGACGAGTGGGGTATCCAGCGCGAGCACGGCTTCCCGGGCAACGCCGAACTCTACACGGCCTCGATCGACGCGAACAATCAGTACGTGATCTCGGCCTTCAACTCCTCGGTGGACGGCGACTCTATCGTCGTTGACCCGTCGCTGTGGAAAATCCGCTTCGGCATCAAGTACAAGTTCTAAGCGGCAATCCCGTTTCAGGACACAATATGAAGGGCGGCCTTTCGGGGCCGCCCTTTTCCTTTGGACGAACCTATGGCAAGGCGCGCAGCAATATGCCCGGACTCAAGAACTTCCTCGCGCCCGAATGGGCTCCGCATGCCGCTCTCTGGGCGGGATGGCCCCGCCTTGCTGAAGAATGGGGCGGCGAACTTGCCCCCGCCCGCAAGGATATTGCCGCCTTCATCCATGCCGCTGCCGTGCACGTGCCGGTGAAAGTTGCCATCGGGTCCGATGAAGCCATGGCCTCGGCGTTGGCAGCGGTCGGCGGCGCCGCCGAACTCGTGCGAATTCCCACCGGCGATATCTGGCTGCGCGATACCGGCCCGATCGTCACGGGGCAGGGCGCGGCCCGCCAGGCTCAGTTGTTCCGCTTCAACGGCTGGGGCGGCAAATACCTCATGGACGGCGACACCGACACGGCAGCCGCATTGGCCGGCCACGAGGCCTTGCCAACGCGTGCCCACGATTTCGTGCTCGAAGGCGGCGGCATCGATGTCGATGGCGAAGGCCGCCTGCTGACGACCCGCCAGTGCCTGCTCAATCCGAACCGCAATCCGCATCTCTCCGAAGACCAGATCGAGGGCCATCTGCGCGCGGCGCTCGGCATCGACCAGATCCTCTGGCTGGGCGATGGTCTTGCCAACGACCATACCGATGGCCATGTGGACAACATCGCCCGCTTCATCGGCCCCGGCCATGTGCTCTGCCAGCATCCCGCCGGATCGGACGATCCGAACACGGACGTGCTGCGCGACATCGAGCGCACGCTCGCGGCGGCCGGCCTGATGGTGTCCACCATCCCGTCGCCGGGCCGCATCCATTTCGGCGATGGCGTGCCGGTGCCCGCCAGCCATATGAACTTCACGATCACGAATGGCGCCGTCCTCGTGCCGATCTATGAGGATCGCTACAGCGCCGTTGCCCTGGCCGAACTGAAGGCGCTGTTCCCCGGCCGGGACGTGATTGGCCTGCCAGCGCGCGGCATTCTCGCCGGCGGGGGCAGTTTCCATTGCATGACCCGCGAAATCCCCGCCTGACAGGAGGCCTCCCATGGCTCGCACGTTGACCCTCGCCGCCATCCAGTTCGCACCGTCCGATGACGTGCAAGCGAACATTGACCGTGTCGCCGGTTTCATCCGCGAGGCGGCCGCCAAAGGCGCCGATGTCGTCCTGCCGCCGGAGCTCTTCTGCGGCGTCTATTTCTGCAAGACGCAGGAAGAGGAACATTTCGCGCGCGCGATGGAATGGCCCGAGCATCCGGCCGTTCGTCAGTTCTCGGAGCTTGCGGCCGAGCTCGGCGTCGTCATTCCGGTCTCGATCTACGAGAAGGAAGGCCCACTTTACTTCAACTCGGTCGTGATGATCGATGCGGACGGCACGCCCCTCGGCGTCTATCGAAAGAGTCACATTCCAGATGGCCCGGGCTATCAGGAGAAGTTCTATTTCCGCCCCGGCGATACGGGCTTCCGCACCTGGTCGACGCTCAAGGGCCGCATCGGCGTCGGCATCTGCTGGGACCAGTGGTTCCCGGAAGCCGCCCGAGCAATGGCCCTGATGGGGGCCGACGCGCTCCTCTATCCCACTGCCATCGGCGCAGAGCCGCAGGATGCCGGTCTGGATACGGCCGCGCGCTGGCGCCGGGGCATGCAAGGCCATGCCGTTGCCAATGTCATCCCGGTCGTCGCGGCCAATCGTATTGGCGACGAAGGCGGGCAGGTCTTCTATGGCACCAGCTTCATCACGGACGAGACCGGCGAGATTGTCAGCGATTTCGGCCGTACGGAGGAGGGGGTGCTCGTCGCGTCCTTCGATCTCGACAAGATCGAGCAGTCCCGCGCGGCTTGGGGCTTCTTCCGCGACCGCCGCAGCGACCTCTACGACATCCTGCTCTAGTCCAACGGGCGCAGCTCGCCGTCCAGCACCACACCCCAGATGCCGATCTCGGACCAGTCCGTACCCGGCAGATCCAGCGGGTTTGAATCGAAGATGGTGAAATCGGCGCGCTTGCCTGGTGCCAGCGAACCGATCTCGGCTTCCAGACCCAGTACGCGCGCCGCGTCCAGCGTGATGGCTTCCAGCGCATCATAAGGCTTCAGCGCATTGCCTGCCTCATAGGTGCCGCCCTCGCGTGTGGCGCGCGTGATATGGGCGCCCGCCGCCCGCAGCGGCTGGGG
>JBGSKU010000084.1:0-3379 GCA_041741055.1 Hyphomonas sp. | reverse complement strand
TCGTCATCTGCGCCGTTCCGGACGAGATGGGCCAGGCCATCCAGAATTGCACCCGAGCGGGCCAGAACCTGATGCTGTCGGCGCAGGCGCGCGGCCTCGTGTCCCTGCCGCTGACGCTAAAAGTCTGATCCGGCACACATTCCGGTCCTGACAAAGCCGCGAAGCACAGTATATCTCGCGCCCATGGACAGACTTCACATCACGGGCGGCACACCGCTCAACGGCCGCATCCACGTCTCCGGCGCCAAGAACTCGGCGCTCAAGCTGATGGTCACCTGCCTGCTGACCGATCAACCGGTGGAACTCACCAACATGCCGAATCTGGCAGACACGCGCTTCCTGGCGCAGCTGCTGGAGACGCTGGGCGTGGAAGTCTACTGGCCGAAGGGCTCGTCGACCTGCCACCTCAATGCGGCGGAGCTGAAGTCGACGATCGCGCCCTATGAACAGGTGCGCAAGATGCGGGCTAGTTTCAATGTGCTCGGTCCGCTGATCGCGCGCTCCGGCCATGCCACCGTATCGCTGCCTGGCGGCTGCGCCATCGGCGCGCGCCCGGTTGACCTGCATCTCAAGGCGCTGGAAGCGATGGGCGCAGACCTGCGCGTCGAGGGCGGCTATGTGAAGGCCGCGGCGATCCACGGCCTTACCGGCGCGCACATCAACTTCTCGACGGTCTCGGTTGGCGCCACCGAGCATGCGATGCTCACGGCGACGCTGGCAAAGGGCGAGACCATCCTCGAGAACGCCGCACGCGAGCCGGAAATCGAAGATCTCGCGATCTGCCTCAATTCGATGGGCGCCAATATCACTGGGGCGGGCACGCCGATCATCCGCATCAAGGGCGTCGAAAAACTGGGCGGCACGACCTATCCCGTCATGCCCGACCGGATCGAGGCGGGCACCTTCGCGATGGCAGCAGCAGCGGCGGGCGGTGACGTGACACTGGATGGCTGCCCGGTGGAAGACCTCGGCGCGTTGATCGCCAAACTGCGCGAAGCGGGCGTGACCGTGGACGCCGATGAAGCGGCCTCGACCCTGCGCATCCGGCGCAACGGGTCGCCGCTGAAGGCGGTCAGCCTGTCGACGCAGCCGCATCCCGGCTTCCCGACCGACCTGCAGGCCCAGTTCATGGCCCTGATGTGCACCGCGAAGGGCACCAGCATCATCCGCGAAACCATCTTCGAGAACCGGTTCATGCACGCCCCGGAACTGTCGCGCCTTGGCGCCGACATCACGGTGCGCGGGCAGGAGGCCGTGGTGAAGGGCGTCGATCACCTGACGGCCGCGCCGGTCATGGCGACGGACCTGCGCGCCTCGGTATCGCTGGTCATCGCGGGCCTGGCGGCGGAAGGTGAGACGGTCGTGAACCGGATCTACCACCTCGACCGCGGCTTCGAACGCCTCGAAGCGAAACTCGGGGCTTGCGGCGCGAAGATCGAGCGCCGATCTGGCGAAGACGAGTAATCTGGCGTCGGCTTGGGACTGGGCTTGAAAAAACGATTGGGGCTTCGGATGAAACGGGTTGAATGGCTCGCCGCCACACTGCTGATCTTTGCAGCGGGTTGCTCGGATGCTTCGAGTTCGAAGCCAGATATCGCCCCGTCGGCGCTCGACGAAGCATCGGGCGCGCCATCGCTCGAAAGCGCGGTTGAAATTGATGAAGTCGCGCTGCCTGAGTTTTCTGTCATCGATCGGTCGGCATCGCCGCCCCACAAGTTGGCGATTGACGTCAGACTGCCCGGGAAAATCAGCGAGCAGGAAATTGCCGCGATTGCGAGTCACCTCAAAAGTCGGGAAGCCTCGTCCTTCGACCGGATATTCATCCTCTATTATCTGCCCGATATGACTGTGGGTGCCGGTGCCTGGGCCTCAAGTCATTTTGATCCGGATCTTGAAATAAGAGTTCTGGGGCTCTCGGCTGAAGAAGAATCGAAAGCCTCGGCGGTCGCCGACGACGTTCCCGACAAGGTCGGTGTTTGGCTGGACGACAGGCCTTATGTCGGCGCGACGAACGTGATGTACGAGGCTGACGGTACGATCCGGCTCAAGACCACCTACAAGGACGGCAGTGGTTCAGATATTGCGCTGGTTGAGTCAGCGGACAAACGCGGTCGCAAATTCGTTGACCAGTACGGCAACGAATTCGGCGAATACTACATTCTGGATTCGGCAGGCGATCTATCTGTTTTTGACAATGACGGCCTCATACTGCGTATGAAAAAGAAGAGCTAACCCTGCGCCATCAGATCGTGATGCGCCATTCCTGTAACGAGTTCGCGAATGACCGATCCAAAACCGCTGCGCCTCTTCACCGAGGATGCTGAAGACCTGAAGATCATCGCGGCGGCCGTGCAGGACGCGGTCGTGAAGGCGGGTAACCTGAAATACGAGCAGAAGAAGCGCCGCTTCGGGCTCGAACTGAACCGGTACCGCTGGGAAAACGCACCCAAGCGCAAGGGCGAGCCGGGCGTGCGCGTGCGGTCTCTGCTGGCGTTTGATGGCGTGCTGGGCGTGAAGACGCGCGGCATCACCAAAGCGGACCCGGAACTGATCCTGTCACTGCTCAGCGCCGACTTCACCCCGGACGCCGAGCCGCCGGGCGGCAAGGTCACGCTGCTATTCGCCGGCGACGGCGAGATCGTGCTGACCGTCGAAGCGCTCGACGCCTCGCTGATCGACAGCGACTATGTCTGGCCGACACGGCACGTGCCGAGCCACGAGCGGCGCAAGCGGTAGCGGTAGGGTGCATCAGGCCGAAGGCCGTAATGCACCACCTCATGCGCCAGATGGTGCATTACGGCCTTCGGCCTAATGCACCCTACGGGGAACAGGCGCCCGCAAAATGCCCCATTCGCCGCCTTGCCAGCGCCGGGTCCCCGGTCCATGTAGCGGGGTTATCAAACCCCGGAACCCCTGCATGGCCCGCCACTTTGACGCCACCCGGCCTCAGTTCGATGAGGTGTTGACGCGCTTCCTTGCGGAAGATCGCGGCGGCGGCGAAGATGTGTTCGGCGTGGTGAAGGCGATCCTTGATGACGTGAAAGCGCGCGGCGGTGCGGCGGTGGCCGACCAGACCGCGAAGTTCGACGGGCTGCAGATCGACCCCTCGACGCTGGAATCCGACAATGTGAACCTGCATGCGCTGGCGGCGGACTGCCCGGCAGACCTGCGCGCGGCCATCGACTTCGCGCATGACCGGATCGCGGTCTATCACGGCGCGCAGCGCCCGGCCGATCATCGCTTCACGGATGAAGCCGGCGTCGAACTCGGCTGGCGCTGGACGGCGCTCGACTCGGTCGGCGTCTATGTGCCGGGCGGGCGGGCGAGCTATCCGTCCTCGGTGCTGATGAACATCGTGCCGGCCCGCATCGCGGGCGTC
>JBGSKU010000083.1:0-2200 GCA_041741055.1 Hyphomonas sp. | reverse complement strand
CAGGCCGCCGGCCTCGTGCCCAAGGTGCGCGCGGCCTTTGCCCGGCTGATGAACGGCTATCTCGGCCTCTCCGACGCCGACATCGAAAACCTGATCCAGCGCCCGGCTCTCGGCGACCATGCCGGCCTCATTGGCGCCGTCACACTTGCCCGCCAGAACCTGAAAGAACCGGCCTTGATCGTGTGAGGGGCATCGAACCCCCGTCGTCAGCTTGGGAAGTTGATGAGGCGGCGAAGTAAGGATTATCTATGCGTTCGCACAAGCGAGCTTAAAGGACAACTGGAGGGAAGGCATCTGCATAGACTGCCTCGGCCCAGACAGCTTCGTCGGGCGTCAGAGCCGAAAATTCACTCTCTCGCGCACGCCGGGACAAGGTGCCGTTGTTCTGCCTGAGAAAGCGAAACAATAGATCGAGGCGGGCATCAGGAAGAGCCAGCCTTTGTTCAATGCGTGTCTTGAACTGGTCGTAGCGTTCAAGGAACAGGAGTTCTTCCGGCAGGTCCTGTTCTATCGTCTGGGCGACGCATTCGAACAGGAACTGGACGTGCGGTGTGGCGTCAAAGTAGCGGTAGAAATCAGCCGTCTCGTTCAGGACTTCGACATTGTGGGTTTGTGTTTCCCGCCACTGAATGAAGGGCAGGATACGCTCTGAATGGGAGCGGAGTGTGCCCCGATACTCGATGATGCGTGACAAAAACGCACTCGATACGGGGAAGACGAGTCCAGGCGGATTGAATTTTGAGGCCGTGAGCTGATGGTGGATAAGGTATCGATGGATGCGGCCGTTTCCGTCTTCGAACGGATGGATATAGACAAAACCAAATGCAATCAGCGCTGCTGCGACGATCGGATTGAGTCCGGACGCATTTGTATTCGCAAAATTGAGCAACCCCGCCATTAGTACCTGAAGGTCTTCAGCCCGAGCGCTGATATGTTCAGGCAGGGGCGCGCCGCTGTGGCGATCACGTTCTCCGACAAATCCACCTTCGATCCGGTAGCCCATCCGCATGAAGCGGGCATCTGGTATGACGATCCTTTGCAGGCGGCAGAGTTCTTCGTCGCTTAGGCGATTGCGTCCCGCCTGGGCGATGGCCTGTCCCCAGCTTTGAAGCCGGTCCTGTGGTGGGTTTTCGCCCTCGATGGCAAAGGACGAGCGGGAGTCGGCGAGCAGCAGGAAAGCCGCCGCCCGGGCAACAAGGTCATTGCCGATTGGTCGGATAATTGTCGCAGCCTCGCCGGCAAGGTCGCGTTCGAGGAATGCTTTGATTGGCGGTGTGATTGTGACCAGCGGACAATAGTCCGTTGACCCCGGCAGATTGTTCCGGACCCTGTGGCGTTGCGAATTGGTCCCACGCCGCGCAATCTGAAAGTCCGGGTTCAACGCATTTGTGTAACCCACGGCGCCCGCGTCGGGCAGGTCGATTTTGGTGTCGGTCAGCCATTCAAAGAAGAACCAGGCGCGCCTTGCATATTGGCCGTTCGGGCTGGCCCGAACCATGTCTTCGACCGGTGCCGCCCCGGTCTTCTTGAAGAGGGCTTTCAGGATCAACAGGTCGACGGGCTCATAGCGGAGCGCGAAGGTCAGATGTCCGGCGAAACCTGGATCCGGCAGATGGCGCGGAGAATAGAGCTGCCAGCCATCTGCGGTCATCTCTGCAAAGCTTGGCTTTGCTCCACTGAGCACGCGCGGGAGCGGGATATCGAGGTCGAAGGCGTGGATCAGTGCCGCATAGCCGCATAGCCGTACACCTTCGGGAACCTGACGGTCGCGAAAAACCCTCAAATCAGGCGAAAAATTATATTTTTCTTCGGCCACGATGAAAAACCTTCAAGATCCAGGTCTGATCTGGCTGCATTTTTCACGAAAAGCATTCAAAAAATACGAATAACGATCAAAAATTCGCAATACCGCGAAAAGTGTTCAACAAATTGAGTGTGGGCGATGTCGCCGATGCGGTCTTCAAAGCTGAAACCGATGCCCATCCTGCCTAGACAGAAGCTTGTAGCCTGCTTTTCCGGCACAAATGGAATTCGAGTACGCAACCTTTCAGTCTAATGATTGGACTTCCCCCGGTTTCGTGGACGGTTACGGGCTAGCGGATTCCAGTGTCTCCAGTCGGCTCCTTTCGTAGTTGATGGGTGACATGTAGCCAAGGGCGGAGTGGCGGCGGCCGGGATTGTACCAGCCTTCGATGAACTC
>JBGSKU010000082.1:0-2084 GCA_041741055.1 Hyphomonas sp. | reverse complement strand
GGCGGGCGCTTCACCGGGCGCGAGGGGGTGGCGCGGCCGGACAGGCCGAGGCGATGGACCTTGCCGATCACCGCATTGCGCGTCACGCCGCCCAGTTGCTTGGCGATCTGCGAAGCCGAATGCCCTTCGGCCCAGAGTTTCTTGAGGGTGTTCACCCGCTCGTCGTTCCACGACATGTTGGAAGTCTCCCGCATTACAGGGCAGGCCTCATCGCTGAGGACGTGAACCCCTATATGTTGTTCTGGCTGTACGCGCCATCTGTCCTGACACCTAGATATCGTATCAGCGGCGAAACGAAACACAACATGCGGACCCCGCTTTCCACAGAGTTCTATATCTTGTGGCATGGGATTGTCACGCCGATGCCCCTCGCAAGTGCGGGCTGCATCGCTTATGTGCAGTAGCCATGCAAACGATTCCCCCGCCCGATCAATCCCATACCCTGCGCCAGTACGGCGCGTTCAACGGCCTCGGCCTGTGGACCCTTTACCAACGGGAGGTGGGCAGGTTTTTGAAGGTTTGGATGCAGACGGTGTTTGCGCCGATTGTCACGACGCTGTTGTTCATGACCGTGTTCAAGCTGGCTTTCGGCGACCGCGGCCAGCTGACGGGCGATTTCGAGGGGCTGCGCTACAACGACTTCCTGGCGCCCGGCCTGATCATGATGGCGATCCTGCAGAACGCCTTTGCCAACACCAGTTCCAGCCTCGTGCAGGCGAAGTTCAACTCGACCCACGTGGACTTCCTGATGCCGCCGCTCTCGCCGCTGGAACTGTCCATCGCCTTCCTCGGCGGCGCGGTGACGCGGGCGCTGCTGATCGCGCTGATCTGCGGCGTCGCGATCCAGCTGTCGGGCCTGGCAAACCTGCCGCTGGCGCACATCTGGCCGATCGTGTGGTTCTCCCTCACCAGCGCGATCATCCTCGGCGCCCTCGGCATCCTCGGCGGCATCTGGGCGGACAAGTTCGACCACCTCGCGGCGGTCACCAATTTCGTCATCGTCCCGCTCACCTTCCTCTCCGGCACCTTCTATGATGTCAAAGTGATGGTCGAACCGTTCGAGTCCATCGCGCACCTCAATCCGATTTTCTACATGATCGACGGCTACCGCTACGGCCATATCGGCGTGGCCAACGGATCGCTCGCAATCGGTGTGGCGTATACAGGATTGCTCGCTCTGGCGTCGGTCATTGCCGTGTGGGCAATGTTCCGCAACGGATACAAGCTCAAGACCTAAATTTCTCCCCTCAGGGGCGATCTGTTGATATTTCGCCACATTTCGCCGCCAAGCGGGCTGGGCGGAGGGTAAAGATGCCCCCGGCTAACCGGTGATGGAGAATCCATATGAAACTTGGAAAAGTCCTTTCCGGCGGGCTGTTGCTCGCTGCGTTGAGTGTTTCTGCCTGCATGAACGTTCCCAATGACATGACGGTCGCGGAATATTGTGCAAACCCCGATAAGGCCAACGAGAACGTTTGCCGCCTGAAGGTCGAGATCGATGGCCAGTCCACCGCGCTCGCCGATACCAACATGCGCCTGGCCGATGCCTTCAAGCTGACGGCCGACGCACAGGCCACCGCCGACGCCGCCAAGGCGGATGCCGCGGCTGCCATGTCCGCCGCCCAGGAAGCCCTGGCCAAGGACAACAGCATGGTCTGCGAGACCCGCACCGTGCAGAAGACCAATATCGGCACCTGCCGCGAAGGCTACACGCTGACGAGCTGCACGCAGACCCGTTACACGACGCGCGCCGGTGGCCCGTCGATCCTGCGTGAGATCAACGACGAACAGTGCCGCTTCAACGACCGCGTCCTCGAGATGCAGGTTCGCTGCTGCGGTACGGCCAGCGCGGTGCCTCAGCCGGCGGACGAACTGGTCGAAGGCGAAGAGGCCGCGCCGGTCGAAGCCGAGGCCCCGGCCGAAGCCCCGGAAGAGACCCCGGTTCCGGTTTCGCCGTAACCCCACTTTCCCGAACGGGGGAGTCCACAAACAGTCCACACGCAGTTGTGGACGGTTTCTGGACTGCCTTGAGGCAAGGACGGCTTACGGCGAAACGGGCGCCATGGTCACTTCGGGCTCTTCGG
>JBGSKU010000081.1:0-2360 GCA_041741055.1 Hyphomonas sp. | reverse complement strand
CGCAGGCCGCGCGTCACGGCAATCAGGGAAGGGGACAAGGCCATCGCGCCACCTTACGCCCCCGCGCCCGCGTCCGGACCGTGGGATGACGCCGCATCCGGTCTCTGCTAACCCGAAGGCATGAGTTGGGACTGGGACCAGATCGAGCGGCAGCCGGGCTTTGCGGGCGCGCGCAGCGTGGCGGAGAAAACGCTGCGCCCCATCCTCCAGAAAGCGCCGTCTGATCCCCTAGATCCCGGCCGCGAGAAGCGGGTGCTCACGCGCTACTTCTTCGGCGGCTTCGCGTCTTTCATCGTGATGTTCATGATCTCCGAAACGCTGCTGCCGGATACCGGTTGGGGCGAATTGCTGAAGTTCATTCTGTTCCCGGTGCTCTTCTTCCTCAACATCGCGCTTGCCCTGTTCCTGCTGCGCGGCCGCCTGCTCCGGCTGTTTGTCGAGGCGCAGGCGCGCCTCGCCGCCAAGGCCGAAGCGCTCACCGTGATCATCACGCCCCTCGGGCTCACCTATGTGCCGGCCCCCGGCGGGGCGCCCAAGGGTCTCGAATGGCTGGCAAAGCAGAGCTGGGCGCCGCCCGAGTTCCGCAAGGCCGCCGAAGCGCTCGAACATATCGGCGGCATGGACAAGGCCGTCGAGACGGTGCGCGACTGCGGCCTGTTCATCGAGTCCAATGTCTATGTCGTCGGCTCGCCGGAGCAGAAGGCGAAGTATGCCGAGTATGCCGCCGCCAACCGCCGGATCGAGGACGGCTTCGAAGGCCGCCATGCCGGCCTTGCGATGTCGATGTTCGAGTGGATCGAGTCGGTCGAGGACGCGCCCGATGTGCCCCATCTCGTAATCGTCCTCGAAGCGCCGTTCCAGCTCCACGGCGTCACCCAGCTGCGCGCCCGCAAGACCAGCTGGCCGCAGGATCCCAAGGGCCGCCCCCTGCAGGAGGTCGATCTCGGCCCGAAAGCCTTTGACGCGCTCTACCGCCTGCGCGCCTCCGACCAGGTCGAGGCCCGCGCCATCTTCAATCCCGCTGTCATCGAACGCGTCATCGCCCTCGCGCATGGCGGCAAGTTCCGCGCGGTCGCGCAGGGCAACGATCTCGTGTTCGACTTTGCCGGCGGCCCCAACCGCTTCCAGCTGGTCGATCTGCTCACCGGCGTATGGTCCGACGAGACCATCCGCCAGACCCATGTCGATCTTGCTGAAACGCTCGCCCTCGTCGAGACGCTCGGCCACGCCTTCATGCTCGCGCGAAAGTCTGATACGGGCGGGTCATGAGCCTGCCGTCCCTTGATGCCCACAACTTCGATGCCGAGCGCCAGCACTGGCTGCCGGTTCGGGTCTATTACGAAGACACCGACTTCACGGGCATGGTCTACCACGCCAACTACCTGCGCTTCTTCGAGCGCGGACGGTCAGATCACCTGCGCGATGCCGGGGTCTCCCACCAGTCGCTGCTGGCCCGAGAAGACCCGGCCGCTTTCACGCTCACTAATGTCAACGTCACCTACCGCAAGCCCGGCAAGGTCGATGACCTCCTGCACATCCGCACGCGCTATCTCGGTATGGACGGCCCCCGCATACGCTTCTCGCAGGCCTGCCTGCGCGGCGGCGAGCTTCTCGCCGAAGCCGAAATCACCGCCGTGATGATCCACGCCGACGGCCGCCTGCGCCGCCCGATCAAGGAAATCAGCGAACACCTCGAAGCCTACCGCTGGAGCGGATAACCTGACGTTACAGCAGATCCAGAACGGAACGCGGCGTACCCGGTTGTCGGGTGCGCCGTTTTTCTGTGGGGGATTCTGTGTGGGCCTCTTGAATTTAGATATATCGGAATGTATCTAGAGTTTCGATATATCTAAAAAGGAGTATCGATGACCAACCCAACCCCCGAAAATGACAAGGCCGGCCGCCATCGGCGCCGCCACGCAGGAGACTTCATGCACGACCCTTCCCACCACCACCGCCGCGAACGCTGGCACATGAAAATGCACCGTATGGGCGCCCACCGCCGCGGCATGGGCCGGGGCAGGGGTCCGCGCCCGCTGGGGCACGGCGACCTGCGCCTCCTGATCCTCAGCCTGATCGCGGAAAGCCCGCGCCACGGGTATGACCTGATCCAGGAAATCGAGGCCCGCACCGGCGGCACCTACAAGCCAAGCCCCGGTGTCATCTATCCCGCGCTCGAGATCATCCAGGATCTCGGCTGGGCCATCGTGCGCACCGATGACGGCAAGAAAACCTTCCACATCACAGAAGAGGGCCAGGCCGAACTCGTCCGAGAAGAGGCCACCATCGCCGCGATCCAGGCCCGCCTGGCCGGTCTGCTGAGCGGCGAGGACGACGCCGATCCGGCCGATGTGCGCACC
>JBGSKU010000080.1:0-2007 GCA_041741055.1 Hyphomonas sp. | reverse complement strand
TGAAATCCAGCCGGTCTTCGGCGTAATCGGCTTGCCAATACATCTCTTGCAATTTTTCGACTGGCGCATTCACATGGTCGTACCAGATGAAGGGTGCCGCAATCAATGCAAGCGGAAGGCCCCAAGCAACCAGCATAGGGCTTCTTTCAACCATCCGTGTCCAGACCAAGGCGGGGGGGCGCTTGATGCTGGTGTAAGTGGCGCTCAGGTGCGCATGCTTCAAAAGTGCGGATAACGCCCTTTGAAGCCCCTGCCTCGTTACAGCGGCTGTTGTAGAAAGCAGATGGCCGTTCGCGAAGAGAAACAGGATTGCCGGCCCATTCGAAGCGCTGACGCTTTCAAACTTGAAGCCGTAGCGCCGAAGAGCTTGAGTCAAAGGTGCAGGCAACTCCTTGCTTTGCAGTAGTCGGCAGTCTTCGATCCAGACAGCGACTGGACGGGTATCCCGGTTCAGAAAGCGGTCGATTTCCCACTCGACGGATCCCCCGGGGACGTAATGGATGAATACCGGCCCACTGACCCGTGCAAGGGCTTCCACCGCCTGCTGCCATTTTTCGTCTTGAGCATAAAAGCGGGCCACACGGCCGCCTTCGCGTTGAAAGCGAGGATCACCGAGGCAGATCAGTTTTCCAACTCGCGCTGTCGCTCTTTCAACCGCGCGCTCGAACGGAACTCTATCTAGGATTTTCACAAATCCGAAAAGACCGATGCGCGGTGCCGCTTCATTCGCAATATTCGGGTTCTCAGCAACAAAGCGCCGCAAATAAAGCACTGGCTGACGCCGGTCGAGCAGAGCAAGTTCGGGATACTTAGAGGACTCGCGATTCCAGTGCCGCCCCATCCGCAGAAATCCCGGCACTGTAAGAGCAATCGCAATCGGGAAACTGATGTACTGAACAATTAGGGCCGCAGCTTTGCTGGTTCCAAGCTGATCAAGAAAGAAGAACGGCACCAGCCCGACGGCAAGCATGATGAGGATCAGCAACAAATAGCCAAAGGGGATTTGCAGCATTTTGGAGAGAGAGCGACTGGGGGTCGCTGGCCAGTCAATGGCTTCGGCCAGATCAGACATCCCCGCCGATTCGAGACGCTTACGAAGAAGTGCGTTACTGCGCGAATTCTTCACAATCGCCCCGCTGAAATGAAGCTAACGGTTACTGCGCCCGTGAGCTTCGTCAAGTATTGCCTCTTGCCGATTGTTGTTTTCGGAATTATCGGACGTGCTCGTGGTGATTTGGCCGGCCGGCTTGCAGCCACGTTAAACAAGTCGCTAAAGGGCCGAGACGCGGGGAGACGCCCTCCGCCTTTCACCCTCCGTCGCGGCATGTTTGTCCTCTGAAGCGGGCCGATGAGGACGAGTTTGCCATGCCGATCAAGATTCCCGATACGCTGCCGGCCGCGGAAACGCTGCTGAAAGAGGGTGTGGCGGTGATGCGCGATTCCGATGCCATCCGGCAGGATATCCGCCCGCTCCAGATCGCGCTGCTCAACCTGATGCCAAACAAGATCCGCACCGAGACGCAGATTGCCCGCCTGATCGGGGCTTCGCCGCTGCAGGTCGAGCTGACGCTCGTGCGCATCGGCGGACATCAACCGAAGAACACCTCCGCCGAACACCTGATCAGCTTCTACCAGACCTGGGAAGAGATCCGGGAACGGAAGTTCGACGGGTTCATCGTGACCGGCGCGCCAGTGGAACAGTTGCCCTTCGAAGAGGTGACTTACTGGGATGAGCTGCGGCAGATCTTCGACTGGACGCAAACGCATGTGCACTCGCCGTTCTATATCTGCTGGGGCGCGATGGCGGCCGCGTACCATTTCCACGGCCTGCCCAAATACCAGCTGGACGAGAAGGCGTTCGGCGTTTTCCGCCAGCGCAACCTTGCACCGGCCTCGCCCTTCCTGTCGGGGTTCTCGGACGATTTCCTGATCCCGGTCTCGCGCTGGACCGAGGTGCGCCGGGAAGACGTTCTGGCGCGTCCGCAGCTCGACCTTCTGGTCGATTGC
>JBGSKU010000079.1:0-4668 GCA_041741055.1 Hyphomonas sp. | reverse complement strand
TGCCGGGCATCGTGCTCGCCCATGTGCTGAACCTGCCGCTGGCGCTCGGCGCCTTCGCGGCCGGCCTTTCCTGCGCGCTCTTGACCGGTTACCTCAAGGAGAACAGCCGCGTGAAGGAGGACACGGTGATGGGGATCGTGTTCTCGGGCATGTTCGGACTGGGGCTGGTCATCTTCACCAAGGTGGATACTGATCAGCATCTCAACCACATCCTGTTCGGCAACGTATTGGGCGTGAGCGCGCGGGACCTGATCGAAACCGCCATCGTCGCCGGCGGCACGCTGCTCGTCGTCCTGGTCAAGCGGCGCGACCTGCTGCTCTATTGCTTCGATCCGAACCACGCCCGTTCGATCGGCCTGCCGGTGCGGGTGATGCATTACGGCCTGCTGGTGCTGCTGTCGCTCACCATCGTCGCTTCGCTGAAGGCGGTCGGCATCATTCTCGTCATTGCCATGCTGATCGCGCCGGGCGCCACGGCCTATCTCCTGACCGACAGCTTTGAGCGGATGCTGGTGATCGCCACCGCCACCGCCACCGTGTCGGCGGCGCTCGGGACCATTGTCAGCTTCCACATCGACGGGGCGACCGGCGCCTGCATCGTGCTGACCCAGGCCTTGTTCTTCGTGCTGGCATTCCTGTTCGCGCCGAAGCGCGGCATTCTTCGGGCGCGGTACGTTTCGGATGCGCCGCTGCCGGACGCCTAGACCAAAGAGAGGTGTTGCGGCCCATCCTTCGAGACGGCCACTTCGTGGCCTCCTCAGGATGAGGTCCAACTTGTGGAAACACAACAAACCTCATGCCTGAGCGAGCAAGGCGAGCGTCTCGAAGCATGGGCAGCGGGCGGCTCGCCGGCATCGTCGCGGATCAATTCGCCGCGATGCCGGACGTCCGCCATTGACTTCGCGCACCCGATGCGATGAACTTCATGCAATCGCATCCAAATCGGGATTGCAGGTCAGCATCCCCAACAACGAAGGCAGGGCGCATGATCGACCTTCATTACTGGACCACGCCGAACGGCCACAAGATCACGATGTTCCTCGAAGAGACCGGGCTTCCTTACAAGATCTTCCCGGTCAACATCGGCAAGGGCGACCAGTTCAAGCCGGAGTTCCTGGCGATCGCGCCGAACAATCGCATCCCCGCGATGGTCGATCACGAGCCGAAGGGCGGCGGCAAGCCGATCTCGATCTTCGAGTCCGGCGCCATGCTCCTGTATCTCGCCGAGAAGACCGGCAAGTTCCTGCCGTCGGATCTCCACGGCCGCTACGACGCGATCCAGTGGACGTTCTGGCAGATGGGCGGGCTCGGGCCGATGGCCGGGCAGAACCACCACTTCAGAAACTACGCCCAGGAAAAAATCAAATACGCCATCGACCGCTACGTCAACGAGACCAACCGTCTCTACGGCGTGCTCAACAAGCGGCTCTCCGACCGCGAGTTCATCGCCGGCGACTACTCGATCGCGGACATGGCGAGCTATCCCTGGATCGTACCCTACAAGAACCAGGACCAGAACATCGACGACTTCCCGCATCTGAAGCGCTGGCTGGAGACCATCCGCGCGCGGCCCGCGACCGAGCGCGCCTATGCGCTGGCGAAGGAGGTCAATCCGAATTTCGGCCAGCCCGCGATCCGCACCGAGGAAGAGCGCAAGCTGCTGTTCGGGCAAACGGCGGCGGTGGTGCGGTAAGTCCGGTCGGCGCTAGGACTCATCTCGTCATTCGCCCACCAAGACCGTCGCTCAGACCGCCAGCCACTTCTGCACTTCGGCCACGGTGGGAATACGTCCGCTGCTGACCAGCTTTTCGTTGACCACGAGGCCCGGCGTGGACAGCAGGTCATAGGCCATGATGTCCTTCATGTCGGTGACCTTGACGAATTCGGCCGACAGATTGGCGCGGCTGGCGGCCTCGCGCGCCACAGCTTCGAGTTTTTTGCAGTTGGCGCAGCCGGAGCCGAGGATTTTAACGGTCAGCATGGTTTTCTCCTGCGAGCGTTGGGCAGACTAGGCGGGGACTGTTGCGCGCTGGCGGTGCCGCAGCCATGCCAGCGAGCCGCCCATCAAAGTCAGGATGAGGCCTAGCGTCAGAGTCAGCGGTGCCCAGCCCAGGCCATCGACCCATGCGCCGTAGATCAGGCCGGCGCAGATGCTGAACAACGCCACAGCTCCCACATAGGCTGCGGTCTTGGCGCGGCCAATCACGACAGCCACCATCAACATGCTTTGAAGGCTCAATTCGGGGTCGGCCATCAGGTAGGCCAGCAGTGGGCCGGGGTGCATTCCCAAGTCCAGGAACATGCGCGCTACCGGCACCTCCACCAGCGTGGGGAAGTACATGAACACGCCAAAGCCGACTGCCACAGCGTTGGCCGGCAGGGTGTTGCTGCCGGCCAGAGTTTCAATCCATTCGGGACGAATGACCTGGCGCACCATGCCCACCACGAACACGCCCGCCAAAAGCAACGCGAAAATCTGCTTCACAAAGCGCCAAGCTTCCCACAGCCATGCCCGCCAGTCATCGACGGCCAACTGGTGGGCGAAGTGCCACACGGCCCACATGGCTACCGCTAAGGCCAGAACTCGGCCGGTCAGGGCCACTTCCAGTCCGCCGGCCTTGGGTGTCAGGCCCATCGCGGCCACCAGCAAGGTGGTGGCGGCGAGGCCCAGCGCCAGCCAGGTCCAGAGGTTTGCGCCTTCGGTGATGTTCTCCAATCCCTTCCACGCGGTGACGGCAATGAGCAGCAGCAAGACGATCAGGACTGATCCCTGAAAACTCACGCCCTCTTCGCCCTTGGCGACGTCAAACGGCATCCACTGGAACAGCGTGGCTTGCCAGTCCTGGGCCCATAGCAAGGGCAAGTTGAAGGTGGCCACGGTAGCGGTGAGAGGCCATAGCTTGAGGGTGCCGAAAATCAACACCGCCACCAGCGTTAGCAGAACACCCGCCGCCGCTCGAGAGATGGTCGCTTGCTCCGCGAACAGGGTGTCGGTCTGAGCATCGTGGCGGACGTCATCCCGCCAGAACAGCAGCGCCATCAGCAGGCCAATGCCAATGCCGAACAGCAGGCACATCACGACGCGCGCGATGGCGAACTCCGGCCCCAGGATGCTGCCGGTGTAGGTCAGCGCCATGATGTTGCCCGCAGGGGCGAAGAACAGGAAGGTGATAGCCGGCCCGATGCCCGCGCCCTTGCGGTAGATGCCTGCAAACAAGGGGACGATGGTGCAAGAACACACGGCCAGCAAGGAGCCCGCCGCGGCGGCAGCCGGGTAAGACACGTAGGCCGGCGTGTTGCGCCCCAGCCAGCGGGTGATGCTGGCCTTGGGAATCAGCGCAACCATAGCGCCGGCGATGAAGAAGGCCGGCAGCAGGCACAGTAACACATGCGCCGCCAGATAAGAAGCCAAGCTGCCGACGCCGCCGTTGAGCAATCCGAGCACAAATTCCATTTTAGTACCGCCGATCACATCAAACCGGAACCCGGAAGCGCAGTATTGACCTGCATCAAGCTGGGTTCGGGCAGACGGCGGCGGTGGTGCAGTAAGGTCCCAAGCAATTCTTTCGTCATGGCGGGCACAGCCGTCAGAAGGACGGCGTCACTATCGCCCGCCTATGCCCGGCCATCCACGTTTTGGGTATGATAGAGAGAAAGACGTGGATGCCCGGGACAAGCCCGGGCATGACGGCGGGAGAGTCCCATGCCACTCAAACTCTACGAACTCGTCGGCACCGACGCGTCTCGCCCGTTCAGTCCGTTCTGCTGGCGGACGCGCATGGCGCTGGCGCACAAGGGGCTGACGGCGGAAACGATCCCGTGGTGCTTCACCGAGAAGGAGGCGATTGCGCCGCATGGCTCGGAAAGGGTGCCGGTGCTGCTCGACGGCGACACCGCGGTCGTCGATTCCTGGACGATCGCAAACCATCTCGAAGACAAGTATCCGGACCGGCCCTCGCTGTTCGGCGGCGAGGGCGGCCGCGCCATGGGGCGGATGCTGAACTGGTGGGGCGACGGCGTGATCGGCGGCATGTTTCCGCTCATCATCGCCGACATCCCGCTCAACCTGAAGCCGGTGGATGCGGCGTATTTCCGCAAGACGCGCGAAGCACGGTTCGGAAAACCGCTGGAAGAAGTCATGGCGAGCCGCGACAAGGACGTCGATGGCTTCCGCAAATCGCTCAATCCGCTGCGGCTCACGCTGAAGACGCAACCCTTTATCGGCGGTGCCGCGCCGAACTATGCGGACTATATCGTGTTCGGCGCATTCCAGTGGGCGCGGGTGGTCAGCCCGTTCAGGCTTCTTGAAGAGGACGATCCAGTTTACGCTTGGCGCGAGCGGCTGCTCGACGTGTTCGATGGCATGGCGCGGAAGTCGCCGGGCTATCCGGTGTAGCTTCAGCCCTTTGGAAACCCCACCGTCTGCGACAGCAGCACCTGGTGGTCGTGGCCGAGGCCGAGCGCATTGGCGATGGCGTCGCGATCGATCCAGGCGCGGATGACGGTCGAAAGCCCGTTGCTGGCGGCGAACAAATAGACGTTTTGCGCGATCGCGCCGGCCGCGGCGGACGCAAAACTCTCGCGGCTTGCGACCGGCACCAGCATCATGCGGCCGTGGTCGGCGACGTAGACGAGGTCGAGCGGCGCCTCGTCGACGAAGTCCTGATA
>JBGSKU010000078.1:0-6711 GCA_041741055.1 Hyphomonas sp. | reverse complement strand
TGCTGGCCCCGGCCACCGAGATCGTCGCCGAAGCGCCGAAACCCGCGCCGGCCGAAACGGTGGTCAACCTCGACGCCTACCGCCGCAAGTAAGGCCCCGGGCGTTTGACCGAAGAGACCAGACCCCGCGTCTCCGATGCCGAGATGCTGGCCCGTTTCCAGACCTCGAAAAAGCGCCCGCCTTGCTCGGACACGCTGGGTATGCGCCTCGCGGACCTCAGCCAGGAGCGGCAATGGGTGCGCATGGAATTCGACGTGCCCCAGATGTTTGCCAATCCGACCGGCGCGGTGCAGGGCGGGTTCATCTCGGCCATGCTGGATGAAGCAATGAGCACCGCGGTGATCATCGCCTCCAACGTCACGATGACCGCGCCGACCCTCGAGATGAAGACCAGCTACCTGAAACGCCTGATGCCGGGCAAGGCCTCGGTCGAGGCGCGCATCCTGCGTCTCGGCAAGTCCGCCTGCTTCATGGAGGCAGAGTGTTTCGACGCCGAAGGCGCCCTCGTCGCCAAGGCCACCGCGACCGCCATCCCGATGCCCTTCAAACGCCTCTGAGCCCCCATGCGCCCGCAACGCCTTTGGCCGCTGATCGTGCTTTTCCTCTCCGCCTGCGCCGCGCCGGAAGCGCCGCCTGCCGAAATCGCCGCTTCCCCCGAAGCGGCCCCGCCGATCATGATCGACAGCCCGGCGCAGGGCCCGAATGGCGGGCCGAACACGGATGCCGAATGGGCCCGTGTCACCCGGCTCCAACGCGCAGACATCCTCGCGCGTGCACCGGCAACCCCTGAAGCCAAGGCGCGCTTTGCCCTGATGATGGATTGCGGGCGTTACGCGACTGACTATGGCTTGCGGAAACTCTTGGACGAGTCGAACGCCAGCCTCCCGAAAGACGAAGTCTGCCTCGCCAAGTCCGGCGCGGCCAGCGCCGCCTTCTATGCCGAAGCGGACAAGGCCCTCACGCTCAGCGAGATGGACCGCTTCCAGTATTACAACTCCGGCATGATCCAGGACCGTCAGGAATTCCGCGAACAGGGCGACGCCGCAGCGCAGCGCGCCTACCTTCAGGCAAAGACCGAAGCCTGCTTCGCCGCACCGGACCAGCCGCCCGGCCTGACCAGCGAACTGCTGACCGACTGCCCGATCACGCTGACGGGCACACCGATTGCAAAGTAGCGGTCACTTCAAGCCCCCTCTCCCTCGGGAGAGGGGGGAAGCGCGAAAGCCCCCCAAAAAATCCCCCGCGCGCCCGCCGGATAAATCGGCTATAGTCGTGCCATAACAAGAACTCCCGGGGAGGAGATCCATGGCCGACGATCCGAAGACGCCGCCCGGCGTCCCGAATTCCATTCTCGAAATCTCTGCCTTCAATCCGGTGGCGCGCGACAATCCACACCCGATCCTGCAGTCGCTGCAGTCGGGCTGCCCCGTGATGCGCGATGAAGCCGCGAAGGTCTGGGTGCTCAGCCGCTACAAGGACATCCGCGACACCGTCAACGACCGCACCTTCGTGCGCCATCCGCTGAACGCCGACCCGGACTCGATCACCGCCCGCCTGATCGAGGAAGGCAACGAGCGCCGCACCAGCATCCTCTTCCTCGACGATCCGGACCATGCCCGCATCCGTCAGCCGCTCGCCAAGGCCTTCTACGCCCGCATCAACAAGATGCGTCCCGAGATTGAAGCGATGATCGACGAGATCATCGACGCGGCGCCCGCCAGCGGCGCCTTCGACCTGATGGAAAAGATCGCCGTGCCGGTGCCCGTGCTGGTGATCGCCCGTATCCTCGGTGTCGATGAATCCCGCCTGGCGGATTTCCGTCAGTGGTCGGAAGATGTCATCCTCGGTCTGAACCCTGTCCGCACGCCGGAAGAGAATGCCCGCATGATGTCCGGCGGCGAAGCGCTCGACACCTATTTCGGTGAGCTGATGGAGGCCCGCCGCGCTGCCCCGCAGGACGATCTCGTCACCGACATGGTGCAGCTGCAGGCGAGGGGAGAGGCCAATATCGCGGATGATGAAGTCCGCCTCAACCTGCAGGCCCTTCTGGTCGGCGGCAATCTCACCACCACCGATCTCATCGGCAACGGCATCTGGCTCCTGCTCACCCATCCGGAACAGGCCGCCGCCCTGCGCGCCGATCCCTCGCTCGCCGCCCAGGCGGTGGAGGAAGTGCTGCGCTATGAAGCCCCTGTGCAGGTCACCTCCCGCATCGTCGAGCAGGACCGCACCGTTGCCGGTTGCCCGATGCAGAAGAGCCAGCCAGTCTTCATGTCGCTCGCCGCCGCCAACCGCGACCCCGACGTCTTCGAGGCGCCGCAGGATTTCGACATCACACGAAAACGTGCCAGCCACATCGCCTTCGGCGGTGGTCCGCATATCTGTATCGGCGCCCCGCTCGCGCGTATCGAGGCACGGCATGTCTATCTGAAGCTGCTGGAGAAATACCCGAACCTGCGCCTCGCACCCCAGACCATGAACTGGCGCACGCTGCCCTTCTTCCGGGGTCTCGAAACCCTGATCGTCGAAGGCTGAAAACCGGCCGCTCCGCGTGAGGTGAGGGACACCGGCAGGCTTACGCAACACTTTTGGCCTGTCGGCAGAACAAAAAACCGAAGCCAATCAGCCGCTTGTAAAATAGTTGGGCAAAACTTGCGCAACACCCCCTGAGGCGGAGTTATTCTCCGCTTCATGACGCGCCTCCAACGCCTCCTTCGAAGCCCGGTTTACCGCCCCTGGTTCGACCAGGTGCATCCGATCTTCTGGCCGGTGCTCTGGTGGCAGCTCGAAGTGACGATTGCGTGGATGAACCGCGCCGGCATCGCGGATGTGATGCTGACGATCCACTGGTGGGGCGGGGTGGAGATCGTCTTCACCGGCGACAGGCAGCCCGACCCCTCCGCCTACAGACCATACGTCCTGACCCGGCCCCGCTGGGACAATCCCTCCTGGGAAAGCGACGTGCCACTGGCCTTCGCCTTCGATCCCCTGACCGTGCGTTTGGACGTGGCCTCAATCCTCCCCCGCGAGGCGGGGGCGGTGGCTGCGAAGCAGCCGGAGGGGGCAATCTCCCGTACGCCCATCCCCAACACCTCCTAGCGCCGCTTCCCAAAGCTCATCCTGAGCGAAGTCGAAGGATGGGCGCGCGCGGAACCGTCTGACGATTCGCTCGATCCCTCGGCTTCGCTCAGGATGAGCTCCCTGAAATCATGCAAATTCCAACCGGCCAGCACCTGCTGCGTCCGGGCCATCGTGCTGCCGGAAGCCTTTACCCCATCGCCTCGGCGCGCAGCCAGATCCCGTCGCGCTCGCTCTCACGCCGCTCCACCAGCAGCCGCGCCACCTGGTGGTCATCCTCGAACACATTCCCGGACAGCGAATCCAGCAGCGCCTTGGCCAGGTTGTCGAGGTCCATCCAGGGCGCGTCGCCCCTGTGTTCCATCACGATATGGACGCTGTAATCGCCATAGCCCGGCCGCAACGGCGGGAAGTCCTTGCGGAAGAACTCCTTCAGCAGCGTCTTGTAATACTTGGTCTGCGTGGTGAGGCCGGCGCACGCGACTTCCAGCGCCCCATCCTCGGTAATCCGGGCACGGACTTCACCTGCGCTGATCCAGTTGGACGAGAGAATCACGTCAGAAAAATCCGTTCAGAAATTGATGAGAGTTCTGTGAGAAGGGTAGGAGTGGCTAAGCACACGTGACATTGTCGAAGAGGTATTCAAATGAGATATATGTTGCTGTGTCGGGTGGGTGAACTTCCTAAGAATCCCCAATTGGCTCCACAGCCCAATGAACACTTGCAGATGAATTTCTACAGTCGCCTGGGTATTCTAATGGCGAGTTGGCAGTTTATCGAGTCGAGTTTGAGTGGGGTATACTTTTGTGCCACCACCGCACCTCCTGAAGCATGCGAATCAATAAAAGCTGCTTTCTACGCCAATTCAGCATTCAGTGTACGGTTAGCTACGACCTCAGAAGTCATTGCGCGATCGGTTTTGAGCGATCAGATCAAGGCAGAATGGAAGCCGATTGCCGTTGAACTAAAGCGATGTTCCGAGCTTAGGAACAAAGTTGCTCATGGTGTTGTATATTGGGCTCCATACGAGACAGACTCTGGCGATCTGGAAATGTTCATAGCAAGGAATTTCGATAATCCGAAACATGCTCTTTCCAGTGAAAGGATATACTTTTCAGATTTAGAAGAAATTTCAAAGCAGTTCGATATCGCGCATGCAAAACTGTACGAATTTTACCTCGCGCTTTTGCAAGGACCTTACCTTCAGAGATATCCGCCTAAAGTTTGACGTGCATCGGCGCCAAACTTGCACGCGACCTCGTCCAGCGTCAGGTAGGTCATCTGGCCCTCGGCCTTGGCCTCCAGCGTGCGGCGGATTTCCGCCTTCAGCCAAGCCTCATGCGCCGGATCCGCAACAAAGTCGGGCTCCAGCGCCCGGAAGGCGGCGAGCGGATCGACCGATAGGGAGGCGGTGTCGGCCATCGGCCCAGAATAGTCGCAAATACCGCCCTGCCGCGCGCGCCCTTGAAGCTTCCCCGCCGCCTCGCTAGACCGCCCGGGCAGATCATCCCAGACCCGAGGAGCCCCGCATGGCCGCCAAGACCCCCGACACCCGCACGGAAACCGATACCTTTGGCCCCATCGAGGTCGAATCGGACAAGTACTGGGGCGCCCAGGCCCAGCGCTCGCTCGGCAATTTCAAGATCGGCTGGGAAAAGCAGCCCGTGCCGATCATCCGCGCCCTCGGCATCGTCAAGAAGGCCGCCGCCGAGGTGAACATGGCCCTGCACAAGATGGACCCGCTGGTCGGGCGCGCCATCCTCCAGGCCGCCGACGAGGTGATCGAAGGCAAGCTCAACGCGCACTTCCCGCTGGTCGTCTGGCAGACGGGGTCGGGCACCCAGTCGAACATGAACGCCAATGAGGTGATCTCCAACCGGGCCATCGAGATCCTCGGCGGCAAGGTCGGCTCCAAGGCGCCGGTCCACCCGAACGATCATGTCAACATGAGCCAGTCCTCGAATGACACGTTCCCGACCGCCATGCACATCGCCTGCGCCGAAGAGGTCGTCCACCGGCTCGTGCCGGCGCTGCAGACGCTGCACAATGCGCTGAACGACAAGGCCCAGGCCTGGAAGGACATCATCAAGATCGGCCGCACCCACACCCAGGATGCCACCCCGGTCACCCTCGGTCAGGAATTCTCAGGCTACGCCAAGCAGATCGAGAACGGCATCAAGCGCATCGAAATGACCCTGCCGATGCTGATGGAACTCGCGCAAGGCGGCACCGCGGTCGGCACCGGTCTCGCCTCGCCGGCGGGCTTTGCCGAGATGGTCGCCGACAAGATCAGCCAGATCACCGGCCTCAAGTTCACCTCTGCCCCGAACAAGTTCGAGGCGCTCGCGGCCCATGATGCCATGGTGATGACCCACGGCGCCATCGCCACGGTCGCCATGAGCTGCTTCAAGATCGCCAATGACATCCGCTTCCTCGGCTCGGGTCCACGTTCGGGACTTGGCGAACTCGCCCTGCCGGAAAACGAGCCGGGCTCGTCGATCATGCCGGGCAAGGTGAACCCCACACAGTGCGAAGCATTGACCCAGGTCTGCGCCCACATTCACGGCAACAACGCCGCCATCGGCTTTGCCGGATCGCAGGGCCATTTCGAACTCAACGTGTTCAACCCGATGATGGCCTACAATTTCCTGCAATCGGTGAAGCTGCTCTCGGATGCCGCCGTCTCCTTCACGGAGAACTGCGTCGTCGGCATCGAACCGCGCCTCGACAATATCCAGCGCGGCCTCGAGAATTCGCTGATGCTGGTGACGCCGCTGAAGGAAAAGTACGGCTATGACCTCGCCGCCAAGGTGGCCAAGACCGCCCACAAGAATGGCACCACCCTGAAAGTGGAAGCCCTTAAGCTCGGCATCTCCGAAGCCGACTTCGACGCCATCGTCCGCCCCGAAAAAATGATCGGGCCGGATCCGGCCTGATCGCTCGTTCACGGTCTGTCATCCCGGCGAAAGCCGGGACCCAGCGCATCGCAGACTGCCCTCACCGCAGACCCCTGCGAAGGCAGGGGTCCAGCGAGGCGCAGGAAGGACTGGATACCTGCCTGCGCAGGTATCTGCGGAGAAGTAGCTTGGAAGGGGCTGGGTCCCGGCTTTCGCCGGGATGACACCGCTTGGGGCGAGGCAAGCCTCTCTCGCCCGCGGCGCGAAAATTTTTCCTTGCCGCTGAGGGGCCGCTGCCGCACTACCGGCAAAAGTACAGCCGTCAGGGAAGGGAACACGCCATGGACTTCAACAATCTGTTTTCGGTCAAAGGCAAGACGGTCGTCATCACCGGCGGTTCGCGCGGCATCGGCGAGATGCTGGCGGCGGGTTTCCTGGCGAACGGGGCGAAGGTCATCATCTCCTCGCGCAAGGAGGCCGCCTGCCATGAAACGGTGGAGCGCCTCAAGGCAGAGTATGGCGGCGAGATCTATGCCATCCCCTCCGACGTCGGCCACATGGACGGCATCCTCCACCTCGCGGGCGAGATCGCGAAGCGCGAGGACAAGGTCGATGTCCTGATCAACAATGCCGGCGTCGCCTGGGGCGCCGCGCTGGACGAGTTCCCGGAAAAGGGCTGGGACAAGGTGATGGATGTCAACGTCAAGGGCATCTTCTTCCTGACCCAGAAACTGAT
>JBGSKU010000077.1:0-6687 GCA_041741055.1 Hyphomonas sp. | reverse complement strand
CGGCCTCGATGCGCCACCAGCCGCGGCTCTCCCAGCCTTCGGTGCTGCGCCGCGCGATGGCGCTCCAGACACGGTTCTTGGTGCGGTTGCACAGCGTGAACCCGACACTGCGGCCGCGCTCTTCGGCGGCCTGTTCAAGATAGTCGATCAGGTCGGCGTCCGACGTATCGGCGGGCAGGCCCTTCAGTTTGAGGAAATCCCTGATCGCCGAACGGGTACGGTTGCCGATGTACCCGTCGACGGCGCCCGAGACGATCCCGGCCTCGTCCAGGAGGCGCTGCAGGCCGGCATTGCGGGCATCGTTGAGCGACCAGTCCTCGATTTCGGTGAAATTGTTCGTCCAGCTGTCGGAGCGCTTGATATCGACCGGGCGGAAGCCCTGCGCGTCCAGGCCCATGGCGGCACAATCGGGCGGGCTTTCCAGGGAGAAGCCACCGGTCGGGTCGACGCAGAGTTCCTTCTGGCCGCCCCACTCGCGCCCGCCGCCTTGGTGAGCGCTCGATCCGCGGCCATAGAGATAGTGGATGCCGGGCGTCAGGGGGCCCGCAAGCGCGGTCTTGCATGTGCCCGGCGGCAGTTTCGTCCAGCCGTCCACGGTGATACCGGTGCCTTCGGAATGGCCGACGGCCGTTTCGATGATGTAACTGGTGCGATTGCAGAGCTTCCAGCCGGGGCCATCAGCCTCCTGCGCGCGCGCGGGCAGGGCCAGCACCGTGAC
Source organism: Hyphomonas sp. (assembly GCA_041741055.1). Classification (GTDB taxonomy): domain Bacteria; phylum Pseudomonadota; class Alphaproteobacteria; order Caulobacterales; family Hyphomonadaceae; genus Hyphomonas. The sequence continues at coordinate 5,969 of JBGSKU010000077.1, read as the reverse complement.
GGTGACCAGCGCCAGTGCGGCAATTCTAAGAAACAAGCGTTCCAGCGCCATGTTCGGTAAACAGCTCCATGAGCAGGGCGTGCGGCGCACGCCCATCGAGGATAACCGCCGCCCCGACCCCTTGGACCACGGATTGTGCTGCCGTTTCAAGTTTCGGAATCATACCGCCTGCAGCTGTGCCATCCGCGATGAGGCCGGCCACCTCGCTGACGCGGATTTCCCGGATCAGGTTTTTCGACTTGTCGAGCACGCCGGCCACATCGGTCAGCAGCAGCAGGCGGCTGGCGCCCAGCGCGGCAGCGACAGCGCCGGCGGCGGTATCGGCGTTGATATTGTAGCGCGCGCCGTCTTCGCCCACACCCACCGGCGCGACCACCGGGATCAGGTCAGCATCCGAATCGCGCAGCGCCTTCAGCACGGCGACATCGACGAATTCCGGCTCACCGACATAGCCGAGATCGACGATCTTCTCGATATTGCTGTCGGGGTCCTTCTGGGTCTTCGTGGCCTTGCGGGCCCGGATCAGGTTGCCATCGGCGCCCGAGAGGCCCACGGCCTTGCCACCTGCGCTGTTGATCGCGCGGACGATGGATTTGTTGATCGGGCCGGACAGGACCATTTCGACCACTTCCATGGTGGCGTCATCGGTGACGCGCAGGCCGTCCTTGAACTCGGACTTGATCGCCAGCTTGTCCAGCATGGCGCCGATCTGCGGACCGCCGCCGTGGACGACGACCGGATGGATGCCGAGCAGTTTCAGCAGGACGACATCGCGCGCGAAGGCCTTGGCCAGTTCGGGGTCGACCATGGCGTGGCCGCCATATTTGATCACGATGGTCTGGTTGTCGTAACGCTGCAGGTAGGGCAGCGCTTCGGACAGTGTGCGGGCCGTCAGAAGGGCCTGGGTCATGGCGTCGGTCATGGGCCGGGTGTGTAATGCGTTTCGCCGGCCCCGCGCAATGCCCGTTCAGTCGAGCGCGAGGCGCATGAACAGGCTGTTCGGGTCGTCGGTATAGTCCCCGAAGGGCCCGCACAGCGTGAAGCCGTAGGCCTCATACAGCCGCCGGGCGGGAATGAAGGCATCCATCGACCCGGTTTCGAGGAGAAGCGCCGTAAAGCCCCTCCTGCGTGCCTCCGCGAGGATGTGTTCGAGCATGCGCCGGCCGAGGCCCCGGCCCCGCTGCACCGCGCGGGTATGCATGGATTTGATTTCGCCCGTGCCGTCTCCGAGATCCTTGAGGGCGCCGCAGCCGAGGAGGGCGCCATCCTCCCACAGGCTCCACACGCTGACGGAGGGCTGCTTCAGGCCTTCGAGCGGCAGGAAATGGCAACTCTCCGGCGGCGACGCGGCCAGCATGGTGCGCGCATGGACGGCGATCAGGTCAGCGATTTCGGCGCCGGAAAGATCATCGGGACGGATTTCGAGCATCGAAGGCGGCCTTGAACGGAACACCCATCGCTAATCCACGCGTCCTTGCGGCTCAAGCCTTGCCGAAGCGCGCAGGCGACAAGGCGCACGCGACCCGGTAGGGTCCCGCCGCAAACAAGGCACGAGGGGCGAGGGCATGAAGCGACTTCTGGCGGGATTGGGCGGGATCATCGTGCTTGGTGTGCTGGGCACGGGGATCTGGCTGTGGCATCCGGTGGGCGGTCAACCGCCGGCGTCAGAGCTCGCCGCCGCTGCGGCCGCCTATGACGCTGAAATCATCCGCGACTCCTTCGGCGTCCCGCACATCTACGGTGCGCGGGACGCGGACACCGCCTTCGGCCTTGCCTATGCGCATGCAGAGGATGATTTCGAGACCATCCAGGAGACCGTCGCCGCGGCGCGCGGCGTGCTGGCGCGCTATCGCGGCAAGGACGCCGCCGCGATCGACTACATCGCCTCGCTGCTGGGCGTGTGGGACACGATCAGGGAACGCTATGACGCCGACGTGCCGTCCGATGTGAAGGCCATGGCCGAGGGCTATGTGGCCGGCCTGAACCTCTACGCTTCCGAACATCCTGAAAAGACCTGGGCGGGACTTGCCCCCTTCACACCCGAAGACGTGGTGGCGGGGTTCATGTTCAAGACACCGTTCTTCTACGGGCTCGACGATACGCTGCTGAAACTTTTCGGCGAGGACTATACCCAGTCCATCGCACTGGACCCGGCCGGGCCCAAGAAAGCGTATTTGTTGGGTCCGCGCCCGGCGAGCGAACTGGGATCGAACGCCTTTGCGGTGTCCCCGGCCCGCTCCGGCGACGGGTTCACGCGCCTCGTGATCAATTCCCACCAGCCGCTGACCGGACCGGTCGCCTGGTATGAAGCACAAGTCACGTCCGGCGAGGGCCTCGACATCACGGGCGGGCTTTTCCCCGGTACGCCGGTGATCCTGCACGGGTTCAACAAGCATCTCGGCTGGGCCAACACGGTCAGCGCGCAGGACCTGGTCGACATCTATGTTCTGACCGTCAACCCGGACAACAAGAACCAGTACTGGCTGGACGGCGCCTGGGCGGATTTTGACGTGACGACGGCGCACATCAATGTGAAACTGGTGGGCCCGTTTGCCTTTCCGGCGACCCGGCCTGTGAAGCGGTCCGTGCACGGACCGGTGATCGAAGGGCCGACCGGCACCTACGCCATCCGCTATGCCGGCATGGGCGAGATCCGCCAGCTGGAACAATATTACCGGCTGAACAGGTCCGAGGACCTCGACCAGTTCATGGGGGCGATGGCGATGAACGCCCTGCCCTCGATCAACTACATCTATGGTGACAAGGCGGGCAACATCGCCTTCATCCACAACGCCCAATACCCGAACCGCAAGGATGCGTGGGACTGGTCCGGCGATCTGCCAGGTGACCGGTCGGACCTTGTCTGGCAAGGCTATCATCCGTGGAAGGACGTGCCCAAACTGGTCAACCCGGCCTCCGGCTTCATCTTCAATTCCAACAACACGCCCTATTCCGCCACGGACGGACCGGACAACCTGAAGCCGGAGGACTTTCCGCAATCAATGGGGCTGCAGACGAACCAGTCCAACCGTTCGCTGCGCACGATCGAACTGACGGGCGACACCGATCCGATCGACGAGGCCCGCCTGCTGGCGATCAAGTTCGACAACAAGTACGCGCAAGGCTCCGAGGCGGACGAGGTGGTGAAGGCTGTGCTGGCGAAGGAATGGTCGGCCGAGCCGGAGATGGCCGAAGCGGCCGCGCTGCTCGCCAGCTGGGACTATCGCACCGATGCTTCGAGCCGCACGGCGGCGCTGGGCAGCCTGACGACCAGCCGGGCCATCACCGAGAAATACACACACCTGAAGGCCCCCGAGCCAGAGACCGCCTTCCGCGAGGCGGTCGCCTGGCTGAAGCTGCACCACGGGCGCATCGATCCAGACTGGGGCGAGGTGAACCGGCTGGTGCGCGGAGCCGTCAGCCTGCCGATCAGCGGCGCGCCTGATACATTGAGGGCCGTCTATCCCAAGGAAATCCGCGAGGATGGCGAGTTGCACATGTCAGCCGGCGACACCTGGATTGCGCTGGTGGAGTGGGATCCGGAAGGCCGGCAGACCGCGCAGGTGATCAGCCCGTTCGGCAGTGCCTCGCTGGACGAGGCGTCGCCCCACTATGCAGACCAAGCACCACTCTTTGCCGGAGAAGCATGGCGCACGGCCCTGCTGACCAAACCGGAAGTCGAAGCGGATGCCACACGCCGCTATCGTCCGGGCAAGGACTAAGCCCGGACGGAGGGGTCAGAGAAAGGCGACGATCTCGGCGCGCAGCTCGGCGATGCCCCAGCCCTTTTCGGACGAGGTCTGCATCACGACCGGGTGGGCCGCCCCGCGCTTGCGAAGCTTGGCAGCGACATCTGCGGCGGTTTTTTCGACTTCCGCTTTCGGAACCTTGTCCACCTTGGTCAGGACGATCTGGTATGTGACCGCCGCACCGTCCAGCAGGTCCATGATCTCGTGATCCGTGTCCATCAGGCCCCGGCGCGCATCCACGAGAAGGAACACGCGGCGCAGGCTGGGCCGGCCGCGCAGGTAGGACTTGATCAGCTTGGTCCAGGCGGCAACCTGCGTTTTTGAAACCTGCGCATAGCCGAAGCCCGGAAGATCGACGAGGTAGAGCTGGCCGCCTCCGATGTCGAAATAATTCAGCTCGCGCGTGCGCCCGGGTTCGGCCGAAGAGCGGGCGAGTTTGGCCCGGCCCGTCAGGGCATTGATCAGGCTCGACTTGCCGACATTCGAACGACCGGCAAAGCAGACTTCGACGCGGTCCGCCACCGGAAGGCCTTTGAGGTCCACAACGCCCATGACGAATTCGGCCGGGCCGCTGAACAGCAGCCGGCCGGCTTCGATCTGGTCATCGGGATATGAGGGCGCGTCCAATTATTCCGCCGATGCCTTGCGCCGGCCGAGCAGGCCCGACACGAACTTGCCGACCTCGGTTTCGGCGCCGTTGAGCCGCATGATGGTATATTGCTGGATGAAGGTCAGAACGTTCGACCAGACCCAGTAGAGAACCAGACCGGCGGCAAATCCTCCGAACACGAACATGAAGACGAGCGGCATCGCCATGATGATGCGGGCCTGCATCTTGTCCGGCGGCGGCGGCGACAGCGACTGCAGGACAGCCATTGTGCCGCCATACAGCAGCGGCAGGAGGCCGATGCCAAAAATCGTGCCGATGATGAAGATGCCTTTGATGTCGGCCGCCGCCCAGGGCAGCAGGCCGAACAGGTTTCCGATGGCTGTGGGATCGGGCGCCGAGAGGTCTTTCATGTACCAGAAGGGCTCGTGGCGCATGTCAAGCGTCACGTAGAGCGTCTTGTAGAGCGCGTAGAAGATCGGGATGGTCACGAGGATGGGCAGGCAGCCGCCGATCGGGTTGGCGCCTTCCTGCTTGTAGAGCTTCATGATCTCCTGCTGCTTGCGCTGGGGATCCGAAGCGAAACGCTCGTTGATCTCCTTCATCGGCTCCTGGAGCTTCTTCAGCTTCGCCATCGACTTGAAGCTGGCATTGTAGAGCGGCACCAGCGGCAGCTTGATCAGCACGGTGAAGGCCAGGATCGCCCAGCCGAACGAGCCGACATGACCGTGCAGCCAGTGCAGGATGTAGAAGAACGGCTTGGTGAGGAAGTAGGCCCAGCCCCAGTCGATCGCGTCGATCATCATGGGGATGCCTTGATTGTTCTCGTAGTCGCGCAGCACTTCGAACTTCTTGGCGCCGGCGAAGATGCGGTTCTGCACCGTCACGCTTGCGCCGGGCGCGAGGCTGACATCGGCGCCTTCGGTGCGCACTTCGAGCGGGCCGCCGCGTGCCAGGCTGGCGCGGTTGACCGAGGCAGCGAATGGGGTCGCCTGATCCGGCACGAGCGCGCTCATCCAGTACATGTCGGTGAGGCCCCACCAGCCGCCCTTTGTGGTCGGAAAATTGCCATCGGCGGCTTCGCCCTTGGCTTTCTTCGAGGCCATCAGCGGCTTGTACTTCTGCAGGCGGAGGGTGCCCTCGGTGACCCCCATCAGGCCCATGTGAGCCAGTCCGCTGGAAGCTGCGGAGGCCGGGTCGGTCGCCTTCAGGAAACTCTGCCAGTCGCCTTCGCGCTCGATCGAACCGATCGGGCGGAGCGTCTTGGCGGCGCCGGACGTGTTGGTCACCGTGTCGGTGAACGTGAAGAGGTAGTTCTCGTCGACCGAGACGATCCGATCGATGGTGACGCCTTCGGCTTCCAGACGGAGCGTGACAGGCGTCGTCGCCGTCAGCGTGCCCTCCCCCACCTGGGTCCAGGCAGAATTGCGGCCCGCGACGAGCGTATTACCGTCCGCCCAGTAGTACGTGGTGAAATAGCCGAACTCGGTTTCTTCTGGGCGAAGCAGGCGGATCTCTTCCTCGTCATCGACGGTCAGGAAGTATTTCTTGAGCTGCAGGTCATCGAGGCGCGCGCCAGCGAGGCGGAGGGAGCCGTCCAGCGAGGCGGCATC
>JBGSKU010000076.1:0-4367 GCA_041741055.1 Hyphomonas sp. | reverse complement strand
GCGGCCATGGAGGCCAGCCTCGCCCGCCTGCCCGGCTTGCCGGCTGACGAAGCCGCCCGCGAAACGCTGCTGATCGGCCAGGCCGTGATCCGACTGATCAACCTTGACCCCTTGTTGCCCCCCGAACTGGCCGACCAGGCGGCCTTCTTCCGGATGCTGGATACGATGCGGGCCTACAACGACGTCGGACAGGCCTGCTGGCGTGCCTACAACCGCTCGGTCCTGCCGGGCGCCCCGCTCCGCAAGGCCTGACCGGCCAGGGATCAACCGATCCGCTTGACCAGATCGGCAACCGAGGCCTGCGAACGCGCCGCCACGGATGAAACGAGTTCGTGCGAGAAGGTTGCCCCGCTGAACCAGGTCCGCTTGCCGCCCTGCGCTTCGGCCATGGCCGTGAACAGGCCGTCCGCCACTGCGGCAGGGTTATATTGCGGGAAATACTTCCAGGTCCGCGCATAGATCAGCGTCTCGACCTTGACGCCCAGCCGGTCGAGATCGGCCTGCAGGATTTCGCGCAGTTCCGCCGGGGTCAGCTCACCGTTCGAGAACTGGCCGGTCACATAGAGGTGGGCGCCGTCCTCCATCACATCGCCCTCGCGCCGCGAGCCCAGCATTGCGCCGCGCAGCGACGGGTCCTTGCAGGCGCGCGAATAGCCATGCACCTGCGCGCCCTTGAACCAGTTCTTCGACGACACCAGTGTCGTCGTGTAATTCTGCCATTCCACGCCGTCGAGCACGGCCAGCTCGGCCGGCAGCAGGTCGGTCAGCTTGGCAAACTCGTCCATCGGCACCGTCGACAGCACCGCATCGAAATGTTCCGCCTCGCCTGCCACCGTGATCATCACGCCGTCGTCGCGCCGGTCGATATGTTCGATACGGGCATCCAACCGGATGTCGAACCGCTTCGAAAACCGGTTCCAGAACTCGCTCCACCCCTCCACCGGCATATGCATGTCGTTCAGCACGCCGGAGATCAGAATGTCGAAATCCAGCCACAGCACGGTCTGGCCAATCGTCACTTCCTGCGCATAGCCGTAGCCCTGCGCGGGCAGGATCCGGTGCATCGCAAGGTCCAGTTTCGGCAGGTTCAGCCGCGCCAGCCAGGCATCCACCGTCATCGCCGCCTCGGCCCGCACCTCGGGATTAGCCGCATCCAGCGCCATCCGTTTGCGCAGTTTGCCCGCCGCATTGAGGAATTTGAGGGCCTGCACCGGCAAGGGCGAGCCCGGCCCGTTCTTCACATAATCCACGACCGGTGCGTCATCATACCGGGCCTCGCCCAGCCGCTTCAGCGAGATACCGTGTGCCTTCATCCAGCGCTTGATCAGCACGTGTTTACGGGTGGTGTAGCACGTCCCCATCTCGTTGAAGGCATCGCCGGAGCCAAACGAGAAAGACTTCCCACCGATCCGGTTTTCCCTTTCGAAAACAACCGCCTGGTGGCCAGCCTCCTCGATGAACTGAGCTGCGCTCAATCCGCCCGGGCCGCCTCCAATCACAGCAATTTTCAACTTGGGCATGCCAATACTTCCTCGCGCGGCGCCTGCTGATGCCAGCGGGACCGACGGCTGTCCACCTCCCGGATCATGTTTGCACCGCCTGGGCACATCCGGCCGGAATCCTGCCGCTGCAGTAAGCAGAGCAGGACAGCCGGTTAACAAGCCGGAAACACGACCGCTAAAATCTGCACGAGCGCCCAAGCCTGAAAACAATGTTTGCGTGCCATAGGTGTGGCATGAGCGAGACGCACAACTTCTTCAGGTATGTCCTGACGGACAAACCCAACGAGGACGCGGCCATTGGGCCGCGCGTGCGTCTGCAACAACATCTGGACCTCAGCCGCGCCGTGCAGCTGATGGCCATGATCACCATCTTCAACTCCGTGATCGCCAGCTACATCGTGTACACGATGACGCGCGACACGCTGATCTTTGCCTGGGCGTTCACGAACTTCGTCGCTGCCGCGTTCATGCTGTACGACTATCTGCGCAAGGTCGGCCGCCCGGTTCCGAAAACGGTCAGCGGCCGCTATGTGCGCCGCTCGGAAGTGATGGGCATCCTCACCGGTTTCGTGTTCGGCAGCATGGCGCTCTACATCCATACTGATCCGTTCAACGCGCTGATCCTGTCGAGCCTGTTCACGGTGTCGATGTGCGCCGGTCTGATGTGCGTGCTGCCGCGCAACCCGCGGCTCGTTGTGCGCTACCTGTGCGGCGCGGTGATCCCGATCATCGTGTTCGTCGGCATCCACTTCGACGACAAGATGGTCGCCATCGCGGTCGGCCTCGCGCTTCTCGTCCTGACCATCTACTTCGGCGCCCGCGCCGCCTTCATGCTGTACCTCAAGGAGGTCAAGTCGGTCGACGAAGCCACCCAGCTGCGCGAGATCCTCGACGTGGCCCTCGATGGCTCGGGCCAGGCCTTCGCCGTGCGCGCCATGGACGGCAAGGTCATCTTCGAGAACGAACTCTACACCCAGGTCAAACCGGCGCTGCGCAATGCCGAAGCCTCGGGCGGCGTCGTCCATGTCCTCGACCGCTACTGGCAGACCGCCAGCTACAATGTCGACAGCATCGGATCGGTCGATATCTTCACCGACGTGACGCGCATCGAAGACGCCCGCCAGGAAGCTGAATCGCTGCGCCAGGAAGCCGACGAAGCCAGCCACGCCAAGACCCGCTTCCTGCGCTCGGTTACGTCCGAACTTCTGGTGCCGCTGCGCACCATCCGCATGCAGGCCTCGATGATGGATGCCGGCTCGCGCATCCCGATCACCAAGGCCGACATGAACCGCGCCGCCGACCAGATCCGCCTGCTGACGGAATCGCTCGAAGGCCGCGTCGAACAGATCATCGGCTATGCCAGCGGCGATGCCATCCAGTCCGATCTCGCCGCAACGACCGACCTGCGCGAAGCCGACACCAACCCGGTGCTGAAGCTCGAAACCTTCCTGCGCCGCAGCCTGCGCGACGCCGCAAACGGCTAGCCCGCGCGGGCCGTCCGGTCTGACTTTGCAGTGGAAATGGTGGGCGATAACGGGCTCGAACCGCTGACATCCTGCGTGTAAAGCAGGCGCTCTACCAACTGAGCTAATCGCCCCCAATCGGTATGCCGCCTCTTTGCCGGGACGGGGGCGGGATTGCAAGAGTGCAAGTTAAAGCCCCATTTCCCTCAGGGAGAAGGGATTGGGGATGAGGGGGCGAAACGCCGGAGGCATTCGACAATCGGCCCGGCCAAGCGCCCCCTCACCCCGGGGCCCCTCTCTTGCGGGTGGGACGAGTCAGCCAGCGCACGCTATTTGTACTTCTCGTCAATGGCCAAAGACTGAAAACCGTTTGCTGCCAAGCTCTCAAGGGCGCGATCCAGCTCGATCACCCCTTCCCGATCTAAAGTCATGCCGGGGTTCGCACAGGCGGCAATCAATCCTTTGGAACAGGAGTGCACTTTCAGGAGATGCCGCTCGGCACTGGCTGAACTGAAAGCGAACTCAAGTTTTCCCTGCTGCGTATCGGCGCTCCCGATTGCCTTAGAGAATTGATCGCCGTCTTTTGACGCTACCTCTTCCCAGCTAAGGTACTTCGCGATGAGAGCCCTGTATTCGTTCGCGTTAGAGCGCTGGAAGGTTACGAAAAATGTGTCGTTGCCGTAATCGCCGATGCCGAACGCGTCATACTCCACCGACATCAAATCTTCGCCTTTTTTTGTAGACGAATAGTGCAGCCAAGTCGCCACAGGCTGATACTGGTTTGTAAGTTGGTTGTAGTCCAGCACTAAGAATTGTGAGTCCGCACGTTGGTTTTGGGCCACCGCAGCATGACCAAAGGCCATAACAAATAGAAGCAAAGCAACAGCGCGTCTCATCGATCACTTTCCCTTCTGCAACCCTCGCGATACAATCTAAGCAAGGAGATTGCCGCCAAGCGCGCTACTTTACAAGCCTTTGGGGGTGCTCTTGGCCGGATGAGAAAACCCCTCCTCCATCCGGAGAAGGGGCTTTCTGCTTCGTCAGTCCACGAACCGCTCAGTGCGGCGCGCGGATCGTATCCGAGTCGCCAGCTGTGTTGCCCGGTCCACCGGTCAGCGTGGCCTGCAGGGCCGCCTCGTCGGCTTCCGACCATTCAATCGGCACCAGCGGACGCAGCAGCGCCAGCTTCAGCACTTCCTGGATGTCGGAGACGGGGATGACCTTCATCTGCGTCTTCACATTGTCCGGGATCTCGTCGAGGTCCTTCTCGTTCTCCTTCGGGATCAGCACCGTCTTGATGCCGCCGCGCAGGGCCGCGAGCAGTTTCTCCTTGAGGCCGCCAATCGGAAGCACCCGCCCACGCAAGCTGATCTCGCCGGTCATCGCCACTTCGCGGTTCACC
>JBGSKU010000075.1:0-3615 GCA_041741055.1 Hyphomonas sp. | reverse complement strand
CCCGAGCCGCCGCGCCGGGCGCCGGCGCCACCACATGATCGCGCCGCTCACACTGAGCAGGACGACCCCCAACGCCGCTACCAAACCCAGCACCTGGTTGAACCAACCAAACAACACACCTTCATGAAACGACGTGCTTTGCGCCACGAAGCGGTCAACCGCGTTGTGGTCTGCGAATCCGATCCGCAGGATCTGCGCGCCGGTCCACTGGTCATAATGCACCGTCACGCGTCCGGGACGTGACGGCCCCAGCGACCGGATCGTCCAGACGCCGTTGTCGCCGCGTGGCGGCTGTACCTCTACAGGCGGCTGGTATTGCTCCGGCCGGGCGCGTTGCAGGATCGCCGCCAGCGGCAAGCGCGCCGCGCCGGTGGGCGCAGCAGACGTGACATCCGTGACCGGACCACCCTGCCCCGTTTGCCAGAGTTCACCGCCGGTCTGATGTCCGGAATGATCGGCATGCGGATCGGTTGACTGCAGTGTGACAAACCATTCCTGCCCCGGATCCTGTAACCCCGCGATCGCCTTTACGCGCTTGAATCCGTCACCCCAGACCTGCGTCCAGGGCAGTCCGCTGAGCAGCAGCGACAAGATCAGCGCGCCGATCCAGGCACCGGCCATGCCATGCACCTTTCGCCAGGTCTCGCGCGGCGCCGTGCGATCTGCGAAGGCCGGAACGAACACGCGCCACCACGGTGCGCCGCGCGGCCACCACAGATACACGCCGGTGACAATCAGGATGATCATCCAGCTTGCCATCACTTCGACGACCAGCGACCCGCCATTGCCGTTCAGCAGCGTGCCATGGATCCGCTTTATGAAAGTCATGAACCGCGCGGGCGTGGCGGTGTCATGCAGCACTTTTCCCGTTGTCCGGTCGACCCACAATGTTCGCGGCCCTTCATCGCTGCGCAGCTCGACCTCCGCCGTCGGATCATCCGGCGACACCGGCAGGATCAACTTGACAAGGCTCGCGCCGGGATGCGCCTCCAGCCCGGAGGCGATCACGGCGTCCGCCGGCAGGGCCTCCCCCGCCAGCGGCGCCGCACGGGCGTTGATCCGGGCTTCGACAGCCGCCTCGAATTGCGGCTTGAACAGGTAGATCGCACCCGTAATGGCAAGGATGACGGCGAAGGGAATCACCATCAGCCCGGCGAAGAAATGCCAGCGCCAGACGCGGTGCTGAAGCGTTGAGCGATTGGCGCTGGCCATGGATCAGAACCTCGCGCGGATGCCGCCGAACACGGCGCGGCGTTCGACAGGGTAGTAGATGGCGGAGGCCGGGCTTGCCGTGATGACGGCACTGATGTCGCCGACGGCCTTTTCGCCCGCGAGGTTGCGGCCATCCAGGAAGACGTCGATCTTGTCGGTTGCCTTCCAGCTGGCCGTCACGCCGAGCAGCGCATAGCCATCGGTTCGAACCGTATTGCTGTAATCCGCCCACGCCCCTTCCGGCACCCATTCCACGCTCGGCGCGAGGCTGAGCCGCTCGCCCGCATAGCGCAGCTCCGCCCGGTACACGTGCTCCGGCACCACAGGCAATGTGTTGTCGCCATACTGGCTGTCGTCCTGAAACGCGAAGTCCGAGTACTGATAAACCTGCCGCAGAGTGAAATGCTCGGACAGATCCAGAGACAACCCCGCCTCAAGACCAAGATGGCGCGTATTGCCGGCATTGAAGGTTGACGCCGGAATGTCCGCGCCGACCGTGTATTGCAACAGCTCGTTCTCGACATCGGCCGAATAGAACGACACGTCCCAGGCCGCGATGCCGGCTGTACCGCGCGTGCCGACTTCCGCCGTCCAGGCCGTCTGCGCTTCGACCGGCACGAAGCTCGCGACCTGCGCCAGTTCGATATAGCCGGGAAATTCGGCAGACTTGCTGTAATTGGCGTAGACTTGGATTTCCGGCGACAGGTCATAGAGCACGCCGAACTTCGGCGAGAATTCCTCAAAGTCTGCCTCGCCATGAACGTCCGCCGGCCCGCCATTGTAGGTCAGCTGCTGTTCACGTTCGCCCTGCGCCCAGATGCCGCCTGCAATCAGAGTCAGTTTGCCGGTCGGGCTGTAGCGGCCCTCACCGTACACATTCGCGGTCCACGCGTCCTGATCCGCAGCGAACGTCAGCGAGCCGCGTTCACCCGAAACATTGACGAACCGCTTGGAGTCGACATCGCCCTTGCGGCCTTCGGCGCCGAACGTCACCGCAACCGGTCCGCTGACCCATTCGTAGCGCGCCCAAACCCCGCGATCGATCGTGTTCTGATCCACCACCTGGAATATCGGGTGATAGAGCGTCTTGTCGTTGATGAAGGCCCCGACGGCGAGACTGGCCTCGCCAAAATCGAACCGGGTCTGGTTCTGTAGGCGGAGCGAGTTGATGTCGCGCGCCTGGTCGCCGGAAAAGTTGCCGGTCTCCGGACGCGACAGTGCGGTTGCCAGGGTGAGCGCGCCGGGCAGCTCCTGGTCGATCTCGTTCTGGCTGATGTAGAAGCGCGTCGAAATATTGTCCGTGAGGTCATAGCCGAGATTGCCGTGCATCCGGATCGACTCGCGGCCCGCATGATCCCGGTCGCCGCTGGACGTGTCGGCGCTGATTGCGCCCCAGCCATCCAGCTGGCCCGACGCGAAGCCGCCGGAGACGAGGCCGCGCAGCGTCTCGAAGCTGCCCATGTCGAGGCGCGCATAGAGCCCTTCAGCCGTCTCGCCCGTCGGCGTGACGCCGTTCACCGCGCCGCCGAGCGTGCCCGAACCAAAGCGCAGCGCGTTGGCACCGCGATAGACTTCGAGGTGATCGAAGAAAATCGGCTCCAGTTCCTGGAAGTCGCCATTGTCATCGGCGAGGTTGATCGGCGCGCCGTCCTGCAACAGCGTAAGGCCGCGCATGTGGAAGCCCCGGCTGAGCCCGGACCCGCGGATCGAGATGCGCACTTCCTGGCCGTAACGCGGCTGCACGTACACGCCGGGCGAAAAGGCCAGCGTGTCGCGCAGCGAGACAAGATAGTGATCCGCATAGTCTTCATACGGCACGACATCTGCGCCGCCCGGTGTGCGGGCAACCTGCGCTTCGGCCTCGCTCGTGATGGCGGTCGAGGTGACGATGATCGTGTCTTCGACGCGAACGCTGTCTTCGCCGGCGGCGATCTCCTGCGCCTGTGCCGGAAGGAGGGCGCCCAGCGACAGGGCCAGCGCGCCGAGGCTCACGGTGGAGCCGACTTTGGATGTGAATTTCATGGGTTTGGATCTTCAGATGAAAGTGATCCGGACGCGGAGTCCGGCCGTCTGCCCTCCCGCAGGAGGGCGGCTTGATCAGGCTTTCATCAAGACAGGCGGAGCGCGGGAGCCGAGCGGGGGGCCGCGCGGGGGCGTCCAGTAGCGCACTTCGAAGCGGGGGGCATCTTCCGCAACCGGTGCGAACACGAAGAGTGCGCCCACGCTGGCAACCGCCGGCAGGGTTGCGACCTGGCCAAGCACGCAGTCGTGGCAATCATGGTCCATGCCCGGCGATTTGCCGCCGGATTTGCTGGCGATGAGGCCAGAGAGTTCCGCACCGACCTCTTGGGCGCCGTCCGCCGGCTGCGCGCTCGGCATGGCGCACAGCACGGACATCGCATC
>JBGSKU010000074.1:0-7598 GCA_041741055.1 Hyphomonas sp. | reverse complement strand
GCTGATGTTGCTCCCAGCCGAAGCCAACAAATGTTGCACCGTTTGTTCCAAAGCCACGCTCCAAACCAAAACGCAAAGCTCGCGCAAATAACGCCGACAGAGAACCCGTCATATCGGTGGGGCGCTCGAACCGCTTACGTTTCAGTGCAGGCAGGAAAGCGTGCGGACTTTGTTGCGCAAGGCCGGACATGCGCAACAATCGGACGTCCGGAATGCCCCGCCCTTCACACTTGGGGCGCATTCCGCCGCAATGAATCGCGAGACTGCCCCATTCCGCGCAAATGCGCGCCGCACTCCATTGATTTTGTTGAGGCTCCACCACCGGAGGGCTTTTGAAATGAACCGAGCTGTGATTGAACCTTCTGCCAAGCAGACCGAAGCGCATGCAAGCTTCCGGCTGGCGGAAAAGGACAAGGCGATGACGACTCTGGCACTGGTGGACGACGACGAAAACATTGTGGCTTCGCTGAAGCTGTTTTTCGAAGCCGAAGGCTATCAGGTGCGCACCTACCCCGACGGCGAGGCCGCCCTGCCCGGCCTGACCGAGTCTCCGCCGGACATCGCCATCCTCGATGTGAAGATGCCGAAGATGGACGGCATGGAACTGCTGCGCCGCCTGCGCCAGACCTCCGAACTGCCGGTGATCTTCCTCACCTCGAAGGATGAAGAGATCGACGAAGTGATCGGCTTCAACATCGGCGCCGACGATTTTGTGCGCAAACCCTGCTCCAACCGCTTGCTGGCCGAGCGCGTGAAAGCCGTGCTGCGCCGGGCACGCGGCGGGGTGGCCGGTCCCGAGGAAGGCGACTCCAAACCCATCGTGCGCGGCAAGCTGGTGCTGGATCCCAACCGCCATGCCTGCACCTGGGACGGCAAACAGGTGCGCCTGACGGTGACCGAATTCCTGATCCTGCAGGCGCTCGCCACGCGGCCCGGCTATGTCAAAAGCCGCGACCAGCTTATGGACGCGGCCTATGACGACCAGATCTATGTGGACGACCGCACCATCGACAGCCACATCAAACGGCTGCGCAAGAAGTTCCGCGAAGTGACGGATGAGTTTGATGCCATCGAAACCCTCTACGGCGTCGGCTATCGCTATACGGAATAAGCCGCCAGCGGAGATCTACATTGGCGGGGCGGGAGACGAGAGCTCCCGCCTCGTCTTGTCATATACGGACTGGCGCCGGGACAAGATGGGCGCCCACCGGCGCGTCGAATACCTGCCTCATTGGAAAATCACGGCGGCGAAGACGCTCGCTGCAGAGCTCGTTGCGGGCGGGCATCCGCTCGCGCTGATCGGGCACAGCTGGGGCGCGGATACGGTGCTGCGCGCAGCCCACGCGCTTACATCGCCGGCCTTCATTCTGGGAGTCGATCCGGTGGCCAAACCGGTGTCGCGGCTGACGGCGCGCGATGGACGTCCGGCTGCGGCTGCGCTGGTCATGCACGTCGATGCCGTCCCCGGCGCCTATGACCGCTCGGACCTGGTGAAGGCGGCCGGTTTCATGGCCGGCGGAGGCACACCCCGCGCCTTCCGGTTTGCAGATACCCGCATCGATACCGCGCTCAATCACTGGAACTTCACCGGTATGATGCGTGCGCGCGGGCCGGATGGCCTGACGGCAGAGGACTGGCTGGCTGTGTTTCCCGAGCGGCTCAGCCAAACAGCTGGCTGAAGCGCCAGCTCCAGTTGGGCAAGGCCAGCGTGAGGAACAGGAAGCCGACGCCGACGAGGGCGCAGAGCGGCGAATAGATCCGGCGGTTGAGCGAGAGGTAAGGCTGTTCCGGCGCGGCGCGTTCAAAAGCCGGCAGGACGCCGACAATGCCCCGGCCCAGGAATACGAAGGTCAGCAGCAGGCCAACCGGGACCAGATAGGGCTTGGCGCGCGGCACCTGCTCGCTGAACCCGCCCATCAGGAAGGCCGCCAGGGCCGCAAACAGCAGCAGGACACAGATGTAAAGGAAGGACAGCCGGGACGGCACGCGGGTAATGCCGCGGCGGCCGATGATCGAGCGGGCAAGCGCCTGCTCATTGGCGAAGGGAAAGGTCAGCCCCGCCGCCCAGAGCAGGTACAGCGCGGCCCCCGCGCAGAGCGCGAGCGTCAGACCATTGCCTACAAACTCCGCCAATCCATCTCACTCCCACCATTCAGCCGCCTTAACCCTACATGCAGGCTGTGCTTGCCGCCAGAGCCGCTATTGAATAGCCAGAACACCGATCCTTACATCAAAGACAGACAACAAGGAGTGCCCGATGTCCGATCCCGAGAACACGCTGCTGCTGGAGACCTCGAAAGGGCTCGTCACTATCCAGCTCCGCCCGGACCTGGCGCCTGGCCACGTGACCCGCATCAAGGAACTCGCGCGGGAGGGGTTTTACGACGGAATCATCTTCCACCGCGTGATCGCCGGCTTCATGGCACAGACGGGCTGCCCAAAGGGCACCGGCACCGGCAATTCCAAGAAGCCGGACCTGAAAGCCGAATTCAACGCCGAGCCGCATGTGCGCGGCACCTGCTCGATGGCCCGCACGTCGGCGCCCCATTCGGCCAACAGCCAGTTCTTCATCTGCTTTGACGACGCTTCCTTCCTGAACCGCCAGTACACGGTCTGGGGCCAGGTGACGGACGGCATGGACGCCATTGACCAGCTGGCCAAGGGCGAGCCGCCGCGCAATCCGGACCGCATCATCTCGATGCGCGTCGCTGCGGACGCCTGACGCGGCGCCCGGAGGCAAAGCGAGGGGGACGACAGGCCATGGCCGACAAGCAGACGTCTCGCCGGACCCGCGTGCGCCGGACGACCACGATCCTTGGATCGCGGATCGCCCGGCTCATCTTTGCCTCCAACATGGCGGGCCTCGCCATCCTCATCATCGGCGCGATGGTGCTCAACGAGATGCGCGCCGGCTTTGTCGCGTCGAAGAAGCAGGACCTTGAAGCCCAGGCACAGATCTTCTCCAGCCTCCTGTCGGACGACGCGACGACGCCCGAGCCCGGGCTCAATCCGGACGCCGCGCGCCAGACCCTGCAGCGCCTGAACCTTCCGGAACGGGTGCGCGCGCGCATCTTCACGCCGGATGGCGAACTCATCGGCGACAGCTATTACCTGTCCGAACGCGTGGACGTCTCGGCCCTGCCCCCGCTGAGCGATCCGGGCTTCCTGGCGCGAACGGGGCGCGACCTGTCCGAATGGGCCAGCGAATTCTTCAACTTCTTCTCGCCCCGGCGCACCTCCGAAGCGCTGCGCACGCAAAGCTTCGAGGAGGAGTTCAAGGTCGCCGCGCTGGGCGGACAGGCGGCCAGCCAGCGCTTTTCAGACCGGGGCAGCCGCGTCATTTCGGTGTCGATGCCGGTGCAGCGCGTTTCGGCCGTGGTGGGCGTGCTGGTTCTGGAAGCGAGCGATATTGACGAGATCATCCGGGCCGAGCGGGTGGCGCTGGTGCCCTTCATCGGCGTTGCAGTGCTGATGGCGTTCATCACTTCGGTGATGCTGACGCTCGGGATCGCGCGGCCGTTGCGGCGCCTGTCGCTGGCGGCCGACCGCATCCGGTCGGGCGCCTCGGACAAGATCGACGTGCCGTTGCTGACCCAGCGTACGGATGAGATCGGAGATCTCGCCACCTCGATCCAGAGCATGACCGAAGCGCTGCTGGAGCGGATCGAGGCCAACGAACAGTTTGCGGCCGACGTGGCGCACGAACTGAAGAATCCTCTGACCTCCATCCGCTCGGCGGTGGAGACGCTGGAACGGGTGAAGGACCCGGACGCCGCCACACGCCTGCGCCAGGTGATCGCCTCGGATGTGAAACGTCTGGACCGTCTGATCACGGACATTTCGAACGCCTCCCGCCTCGAAGCCGAGATGACGCGCCTGCCCAGCGAGCAGATCGATATCGCCCGCTTCGTGCGCGACATCGTGCGCACTTATGAGGGGATCGGCGACGGCGAGATGGCCGTGCATGTATCCTTCACCGATGCGACCATGGGCGCGCGCCTGATCGTGCGCGGCCGCGAAGGGCCGCTTGGCCAGGTGCTGCGCAACCTGATCGACAACGCGCGCTCCTTCTCTCCGGGAGGCAGCACAGTCGACGTGCGCCTGGATCAGACGAATGACGGCCCGCGCACCATCGCGCGCCTGACCGTGGAGGACTCCGGCCCCGGCGTTCCCCCGGACAAGCTGGAGACGATCTTCAACCGTTTCTACACGGACCGCCCCAAGGGCACGGCCTTCGGCAACAATTCCGGCCTCGGCCTCTCCATCGTGAAACAGATCATCGCTACCCACCGCGGCAAGGTGTGGGCAGAGAACCGCGCTGAAGGCGGAGCACGATTCACCGTCGATCTTCCGGCGGTTTAAGGGCCCCACCCTAGCCCTCCCCGCAAGCGGGGAGGGGACGGGTCAGTGCTTGTGGAAAGCGAGCTGCGACCAACAGTGCTACCGTTCCCCTCCCCATTCATGGGGAGGGTTAGGGTGGGACCCTTGACACAAATCCAATGCTCACTTTATGTTCCTGCTCATGCACGGCCCCGCCATCATCGCCCGCGCTCGCGACCTGCGCCGCAACATGACCGGCCCTGAGCGCGCCTTGTGGCGCCATTTGCGCAGCGAACTCTTCAAGCCTTACCATTTCCGCCGCCAAGCCCCCGTTGGTCCCTGGTTCGCAGATTTCCTCAGCCGACGGATGAAACTGGTCGTTGAACTCGACGGCGACACCCACACGCCCGCTGGCGATGCCCGCCGCGATGCATGGTTCGCCGCTGAGGGATTCAGCACCTTGCGCTTCCCGAATTCGGCAGTGATCGAGTCTTCCGAAGGCGTTGCGGATGCCGTCCTCGAGTGGCTCTATAACGAAGAACGTCGCGCCCGCCTCGCCCCACCCTAACCCTCCCCGTTCCAGGGAGGGGACAGTTCGGTCCTTGCGGAAAACTAGCTCTGCAAAACAGTGCGACTGCCCCCCCGATTGCGCGTACGAGAAATCGTATACGATTTCACGAGCAAGAGGGTGGGGCCAGCAACCCTAGCGGTTCTGGCGATTCTCGATCAGGTCGGTGACGACTTCGGGGTCTGCCAGTGTGGATGTGTCGCCGAGGCTGCCGAATTCGTTCTCCGCAATCTTGCGCAAGATGCGGCGCATGATCTTGCCGGACCGGGTTTTCGGCAGGCCGGGTGCGAACTGGATCAGGTCCGGTGACGCAATCGGCCCAATCTCGTTGCGCACGTGCTGCACGAGGTTCTTGCGCAGCGCCTCGTCTACTTCCACGCCGGCACGCACCGTGACGTAGGCATAGATGCCCTGCCCCTTGATGTCGTGCGGATAACCGACCACGGCCGCTTCGGCGACGGCGTCATGGCTGACGAGGGCGCTTTCGACTTCTGCCGTGCCCATGCGGTGGCCGGAGACGTTGATCACGTCATCGACACGGCCCGTAATCCAGTAGAATCCATCCTCATCGCGGCGGCAGCCGTCGCCGGTGAAGTAATAGCCGGGATAGGCCGTGAAATAGGTTTCGACGAAGCGCTGATGATCTCCGTACACGGTACGCATCTGGCCCGGCCAGCTGTCCGTGATCAGAAGGTTTCCATCGGCAGCGCCTTGCAGTTCTTTGCCTTCGGCATCGACCAGCATGGGCTGCACGCCGAAGAACGGGTGCGAGCCGGCGCCGGGCTTCATGACCGTGGTGCCCGGCAATGGCACGATCAGCGTGCCGCCGGTCTCGGTCTGCCACCAGGTGTCCACGATGGGGCAACGCGCTTCACCCACGACATGGAAGTACCATTCCCATGCTTCGGGATTGATCGGCTCACCCACCGTGCCGAGCAGGCGGATGGATTTGCGTGAGGTCTTCTTCACCGGGCCTTCGCCTTCGCGCATCAGGGCGCGGATCGCGGTCGGCGCCGTGTAGAAGATCGTGACCTTGTGATGGTCGCAGACCTTCCAGAAGCGACTGGCATCCGGATAGGTCGGCACACCTTCGAACATCAGCGTGGTCGCGCCGTTCGCCAGTGGTCCGTATACGATGTAAGTGTGGCCGGTGACCCAGCCCACATCCGCCGAACACCAGAAGACGTCATCTTCTTTCAGGTCGAACACGTACTCATGGGTCATCGAGGCCCAGACGAGATAGCCACCGGTCGTGTGCAATACGCCCTTCGGCTTTCCCGTCGAGCCCGATGTATAAAGGATGAAGAGCGGATCTTCGGCATTCATCGGCTCGGGCGGGCAGTCGGCGGAAACATCTGCGCCAATCTCGTGCAGCCAGTGATCGCGCCCCTCCACCATCGGCACATCGGCGCCGGTGCGCTGCACGACGAGCATTTTCCTGACCATGCCGCCAGCGATCTCGGCGGCCCGGTCGGCATTGGCCTTCAGCGGGACGGTCTTGCCGCCGCGCAGGCCTTCATCGGCGGTGATCAGCACTTCCGATCCGCAATCGGTGATGCGCCCGGCGAGCGCGTCCGGCGAGAAGCCGCCGAACACCACTGAGTGGACCGCGCCGATGCGCGCACAGGCCAGCATGGCGTAGGCCGCCTCGACGATCATCGGCATGTAGATGGTGACCCGGTCGCCCTTCTTGACGCCGAGCGCTTTCAGCACATTGGCGAACTTGCACACGGCGCTGTGCATCTGGCGATAGGTCAATGTGTAGGACTCGCCGGGCGCATCGCCTTCCCAGATCATGGCGGGCTTGTCGCCGCGCTTTTCCAGGTGGCGGTCCAGGCAATTGGCGGAAACGTTCAGGACGCCGTCATGATACCAGCGCACATGCAGGTCGCCGGTCTCCCAGGAGACATCCTTCACCTGGGTATAGGGCTTGATCCAGTCGAGCCGCTTGCCCTGCTCGCCCCAGAAGGCTTCCGGGTCCGCGATCGAGGCGGCGTACATTTCCTTGTATTTCTCCGGCGTCAGATTGGCTTTCGCCGCAAAGGCTTCGGGAACGGGATAGGTTTTCGATGTGTCGCTCATGGAAGGTCGCCTTGGTTATTCCGCCCTGGGGGTATTTTGTTGTGGCATAAAGTTTAGCGGCGCGCATCCGCCCGGGGCAATGGCGCACGCGGCGCCAAGAGAGGCCTTTCGCCTGACAAAGTGTCTCAGAAGTGAAGCACTTGAGACCCCAAATCTGCGCCGGGTACGCTATTCAGCGGGTGGCATCGCCACGTCGCCCGGCCCGTGCGGACGCCGGGTTCCCGGCACGCGGATGTCTTCCACGAGGTCCTGGATATCCTGCGGCGGCGGCTGGGTGAGCAGCGAGACGGCAACACCGATCACGATCGAGCTGATCATGAACACGAATCCGATGCCTTCCGGCGAGACGCCGAACAGCCATGCCTCCGCTCCGGCCGCCTTTCCAGCGCCGATCTTGAAGTGCCAGATATAGGCGAAGGTGGGAATGAGGCCGGCCAGCATCGCCGCGATGGCGCCTTCGCGGTTCATCCGTTTCCAGAAGATGCCGAGCAGGATGACCGGGAACAGCGACGCCGCCGCCAGCCCGAACGCAAACGCGACGACCTGGGCTACGAAGGCCATCTGCGCCGAGTAGATGCCCATGAACCCGGCCGCGACCACCGCGCCGGCGGCGGCAAGGCGCGCGACG
>JBGSKU010000073.1:0-1598 GCA_041741055.1 Hyphomonas sp. | reverse complement strand
GGCGCGCCGATCTCGGCGACGCGGGCCAGGGTGATCGCCTCGGCGGGAAGGCCTGCGGCGTCCGGATCAAACGAGCGGGGCTTGGCTTCGTCTGGCGTGGTGCCTTTCAGCGACTCGAGCTTTTCGAGCACGCGGCGTGTCCACGGAAAAGCCTTGCCTTCGGCGGTGTCGAGATGGGCGATCCGTGTGCGGAAGGCCGCCGACAGCGTGCCGTCGGCATGGCGCAGTTCTTGGTAGACCACGGCGTCACTCTCGCCGATCTCTAGGACGCAGCCCTGCATCGTCAGTGGCCGGCCCGGCAAGACTTCCCGGACGAACCGGATATGCTGGTCGGTCGGCGACACGGTGGAGGGCGAACTCGGGCGGAACGCATTCGGCATGCCCGCCGCATGGCAAAGCGCGACGAGGCCTTCCAGTTGCTTCTCGACATAGACGCGGACGTTCATGTGTCCCATCTCGTCGCAGTCCCACTGGTTGCAGCTGCCTTGCCAGAGGGGGATCATGCGGCGCAGTTCCGGCAGGTGCCGCGCACTTCGACAACGGCGCGCGTCATGTGGAAGCCCGCCGCGTGCGTCTCGGCCTTGAGGGCGGCGCTGGTGGCGGTTGCGTGCAACTCCTCGGCGCCCTTGCAGGTGTCGCAAATGAGGAAGACAGCCGAGTGACTGTGGCTGGTATGTCCGCAGGCGACATAGGCATTGAGGCTTTCGATCTTGTGGACGAGGCCGGTGTCTTGGAGAAAGTCGAGCGCCCGGTAAATCGTCGGCGGCTTGGCGGCGCCTTCGCCGTCGAGGTTGGCGAGCAGGTCATAGGCTTTCGCGGGGCCGTCGCTGTCGAGCAGCAGGCGGAGCACCTTGCGGCGGATCTTCGTCATACGCTGGCCCTGGCGCACCACCAGCGCTTCGGCCTCCTGCAGGAACGCGTCGGTGTCCTGCGGGCTGCACGGCGTATTGGCGGCGCCGTGATCGTGGGAATGAGAAATGACCATGCCGTTATTTCAGGTGTTTTGCCCCGAATGTGAAGGGGCGGGCCGCTTTGCGGGTCTGGACGGCCTCCGCAAATCACTTGAGATTCGCCTGAGACGCGACCGTCAGGCAGCAGCCGGGGCGCGGTGTGGAGGCTTGGGACTATGCAGTTATCCGAACGGGACGGGCTCGAACTCTGGCGCAAGGCGGTCACCGCCTCGGTGCGCTCGGACGCGCCGGACCTGACGGCACGCCAGCAGGCGGTGCTGATGTCGGTGGCGCTGATGCCCGGTCCGCACACGGTTCGTGGCCTGGCCGAGCATCTGGGCATCGCCAAACCGGCGATCACCCGGGCCCTTGATGCGCTGGAGCGGCTGAATTTCATCCGCCGTCTGCCCGATGATTCGGACCTGCGGTCGATCTTCATTGAGCGCACCCCGGATGGCATGACCTATCTGCGGTCGTTCGCCCGCCTTGTTCTCGCCGCAGCGTCCGGCGAAGAAGCGGGCGGAAAGCCTGTGGCGAAGCGCTCCAACGCGGCCTGAGGCGATCGCCTCGGAGGCTGCGGCCATGCCAGACTTCAACGACAAGCGGCTCGCGCCGGAAGGTCGCGTCAGAGGCGAATCTCAAGTGATT
>JBGSKU010000072.1:0-6374 GCA_041741055.1 Hyphomonas sp. | reverse complement strand
CGCCGTGATGGGCGGCGTCGCGCAGATCAGCGCGTCGATCACGGCGCCCGGCGTGATTCAGCAGGTCGGCACCTTCATGCGCATGATCTTCGGCGAGTTCGATGGCCGGGCCAGCAAGCGGGGCGGGGATTTTCTGGCGCTGTGCCAGAGGGCCGGGTTCGATGCGACCCTGAGCGATCAGATCCAGACAGAGCTCTGGATGAAATTCATCCTGCTTGCGACCAATGCCGGGATCACCGCGGCGACGCGCCAGCCGATCGGCAAGTTGCGGGACGACCCTGACATTCGGCCGATCATCATGGCCGCCCTTCGCGAAGTGGCCGACGTCGCGCGCGCCCGGAAGGTGGCGCTGCCGGCCGACGCGGTGGAAAAGATTCTCGATTTCATCGGCCACGCGCCGCCTGCCATGAAGGCCTCTATGGCGCTCGATCTCGAGCGCGGCAACCGCCTCGAACTGCCCTGGCTCAACGGCAAGGTCGTGGAGCTCGGCCGCCAGCTCGGCGTCCCGACGCCGACGCACGCCATGATGTACGCGATGCTGAAGCCCTACATCATGGGCACGCCCGCCTGAGCGCTATTTCGGATTGGGCTCGGCTAGTCCCTCTGCCGGATTCTCGAATCTGCCCGTGCGGGCGAGCTTGACGGCATTTCCGAGCGCGCGCGCAACGTTCCGCGCTTCCTCCTGGAATTTGCGGTCCTGATCCAATGCCTGATGTGAGGTGGCATAGGGCTCCATGTAACCGACATAGCCTTCGGCTTCGCCTGTGCGGCCCGCCGATATCAACGCCATGTCGGTCAGCCAGTCCGACAGCGAGCGGCGCAGCGTCTCGGCGCCGGCGCTGTCGCCGTGAATGACGAGCCCGAAATGCCGTCCGGCCAGATGGCGCGGATAGGGCCAGCCTTTCAGCTCGAGCGCCTTGGCCTCATTGGCATGCTTGCCGTGGGTAGACGTCGGATCGGGATTGCCGCCGTCGGCACAGACGAGCCGGTCCATCATCGCCTTCAGCGCGGTCGGGGCGTGATACCAGTTCACCGGGGCCACGATCAGGATGCCATGGGCTGCGACCCATAGCGGATAGATATCGTTCATCCAGTCGTCGGTCTGGCCGAGCGAATAGTTCGGATAGCAACTGCATGGCCAGTGACAGAGCGGCATCGCGGTGGCGACGCAGGATTTGCAGGGGTGGATCTGCCTGCCGAACTCGGACGTCAGCCGCGACAGGTCTAGGATATCGAGGGCAAATCCCATTTCGACCAACACCGGTTCTGCAAGTTTGACCAGTCGCCAGCTCTTGGACATTTCGCCCGGGCAGGTATGGTCGCTGCGTGCCGAGCCGTTGACGATGAGAATGCGCGGTTGCATCGCCGCATCGTCGTGGCGCCGCTTCGCCTCCACGATGGCCTCACGCGCGGCCAGCCAGTCCACCGAGATTTCATGGTCGGGGTCGGCAAAACCGGGGCCTGCCTTGCGCGTCACGGGGGCTTTTCGCGAATGACTGTAGGCATCCCACGCGGCTGTGACGATGGCATCGAGTTCGCGTTGCAGCGGCTGGAAGACAGGATCGACGAAGCGGCTGCGATATCGCTTCTCGAATTCGTCGCGCGGCAATTCGACGGGCGGCATCCCCTTGCGAACATCCGGCTCCGCCATGGACTGGTCCTCCCGCGCTTTTACATGCAGCATGTCAACGCCGCAGCCGGACAGGCAGTTCCGCCGCGCCCCCTAATCCGGACGCCACCGGTCGAACAGTTCCTCGGCGGTGACGAGGTCGATCTGTTCGTGAAACCGCACCCGGTACATGGTCATCAGCGCATCGTGCCCGGCGTCCGAGGAACTGCACAGGGCGTCCTCCACCATGACGACCCGGAAGCCGAGATCGACGGCACCAAGCACGGTCGAGAGCACGCAGACATCGGTCCGCGCCCGTCACCACCACCGTCCCGATGTGTTTTTCCACCAGCAGATGACCCAGACGCGATCCGAAGAATGCCGAATAGGCGGGCTTGTCGACCACGAGAGCGGGAGGCGAATACCGTGCAAGCGCCGGCACGATATCGAGCGCGCCGGGGGCGAGTTGCTCTCGAGTGGCGCGCTGCCATTTGCCGTAGTAGGTCTGCCACTGGCCGCGACGGTCATCGGACCGCTGCGGAGTGATGAAGCGCGTGAACACCGTCCGTTCCGGGTACCGCGCGCATATGGCCGATATGATCGGCAACACCCTTTCCATCCACGGCGTCTCCCAGACCCCGCCCTTGGCAAGAATGTTCTGCATGTCGATGCACAGATGCGCGGCGTCGCTGATCCCGGCCATTCGTCGGTCCTAACCTCATCGGAAAGGGCTAATTCGGCAAACCGGTACTGGTTTCGAAGCCGGTGGGGGGAACGCCCGCAACCATCGGCGCGTTGCAGATTGCGGTCGGATCAGGCCGGCGCCCGGAGCCTTCTTAATCTCACTGGTAGGAGGAGGATTCTCATGTCCGTGAAGATCCCTGGCGACGATCTGACGGCAACGGTGCGCCACGCGCTTGAGACCACCCGTGCCACGGCAGCTTGCCCCTTCCATTGGGGTGTGATTATCCGCGTCGGCGATGATGCCGCCGAGAGCCACGCCTTCGAGCGGGCCAGAAGAATTGTCAGGAGTGACGGCACCGCATGGGCGCCGGAAGCTCTCAGGGAAGAAATCAAGCGCCAGCTGGCCGAAGCCGCAGACGGTCAATGTCCGCTGTGTGAGCGGTGATGGCAGGGGAAAGTTCCGGACCGGAGGCGACAGAGTGGGACTTCAGGCTATATCTGCCTGACGCCGTAGTGCCTTCACGATCTCCGAGGCTGCCACCTGAAAGTCCGGCAAACATTGCTTCACCATGTCTTCGATCGTGCGGGCCGATCTGGGCCAGATGATGTTGATTACGCCGTGCACTCGGCCACGGTCCAGCAGAGGCACCGCGATGCCAGCCAATCCATCCGGCGATTGCATGCCGTAGGGGCCGCCTCCAAACGTCTGGTCGCGAAGGCCATAACCACGCATCTTCGTTTCAGACAGGATTTCGTCAAGTCGCGCCGGCTCTCGTGCCAGCCAGTTTTCCGGGCGATCGGACTTGCGCAGCAGCGCGACCACTTTTCGTCGCTCGCTTTCGGGGCAATAGGCGAGGTAGGCACGTCCTACCGCGGACAGCAGCCAGTTCACGGGCATTCCAACCCGATCCCGGTTGTAATAGATCATGAAGGGGCTTTGGGTTCGGCTTGTTTCCCGTACTTCCAGGTGATCGCCGGCCGGCACCATGAGATCGGACGGCCAGGACACCTTTTGGCAAAGCCGATCGAGCACCGGTGCGGCTGCTTCCGCAACACGGTCATAACGATCGCGCTTACGGCCGAGGCGTGCCAGATTCCAGCTGATGCGGTAACGCCCGTCTGCCAGCCGTCGCGATACCAGGCTGGACTGCTCCAGGGTGTGCAGAATGCGCAGCAGCGTCGGCTTCGGAATCCTCGTTTGGTGATGAATTTCCTGAAGCGATGAAATGGGTGTCGCGTTGAGCGTTTTGAGGACTTGAAGGCCTCGCTCCAGGCTTCGAATCGTCTTCGTCATCGCGAAGCGTCCCGCTCGACACACTCCTGAATTGAACTCTATCCGTTCCACGCAGTGGAATCCAGCGTTCCACGTGGTGAAACAGCTGCGGTTTTCATTTCCCGGCAGAGCGTGTCGGCGGCACAATGCGCAAACGAGAGCAAGGATAGTTGAAGCGAATGTAATTCCAGCCAGATGAGGAGGAAATAATGGCTACGGTTCGGCATTTCCGCGCTACGAAGCTTTTGGCACTCTCCCTGCTGACGGCGACTTTTCTCGCCACTGCCCATGAAGTGAATGCCCAGCAATTTCCATCCCGCCTCATCACCATCGTAGTGCCGACGGCGCCTTCGACTCCGCCTGACATCATCACCCGTGTTGTGGCAACCGAGCTCTCGGAGAGCGAGGGTTGGAACGTCGTGGTGGAGAACAGGGCGGGCGCCGTGCTGACGCTCGGTGGCTCGGAGGTGCTCAAACACCCGGCAGACGGTCACACAATCTATGCGATGGCGTTGCCGGTGAGCGCCGCGCCCGCCATCCTGCCGAGCATGCCGTTCAAGCTGGAGACCGCTTTCACTCCGGTGATCAAGATATCAACCTCGTACAACGTGCTTGTTGTGAATCCCTCCGTACCGGCGAAAGCGGTTTCTGATCTCGTGGCCCTCGTCAAGGAAAAGCCGGACAAACTTACGTTCTCCTCCGGCGGATTTGGCACGCCAGCTCATCTCATCGGCGAAATGTTCAAGCTGCAGACTGGAACACGCGCGACGCATGTGCCCTACAATCAGTTTCCGCAGGCGATCGGGGATCTTCTCAACGGCACCAACCAGTTCATGTTCATCACGACGTTGCCGGTGGTCGACATGATCAATACCGGCAAGCTTCGGGCGCTTGCGGTCACCGCGCCCAAGCGCCTTGCAGCGCTCGCCAACGTTCCGACCATCGCAGAGCAAGGCTATCCCGGCCTGGCCGTCGAGGACTGGGTCGGCTTCGCTGTGAAGAGCGGGACGCCTGATGAAGTCGTGACCCGCCTGAATGGAGCGATCAACAAGGCGCTGACCAAACCCAAGGTTCGTGAGGCCTTTGCGCGGCTTGGCGCTGAGCCGGCGGGCGGAACGCCGGCCGCATATGGCGACCTCGTCAAATCGCAGACCGCGCACTGGGCGAAGGTCGTGAAGGATTCCGGCATCAAGATTGGGCCATGATGGACGCAACCGATTTCAGGGTCACGCTGTTGGGCACCGGGACGCCGATCCCGGTGTCCGACCGTTTCGGACCGAGCACGCTGGTCGAGGCCGGCGATCAGAAGCTCCTGATCGATGCCGGGCGCGGCGCGACGATCCGTCTCCACCAGTTGGGCGTGCCAATCGGGCGCCTCGATGCTCTGCTCCTCACGCACTACCATTCCGACCACACCGTCGGCATTCCCGATCTCTGGCTCACGGGCTGGCTGCAAGCCTATTTTGGCACGCGAACGAAGCCACTCCGGGTGATCGGGCCGGACGGTGCGAAGACCTTAATGACCCATCTCGAGCGGGCGTTTGCGACGGACATCAGCATACGCATCGAGGACGAGAAACTTCCACCGCAGGGAGCGGCCGTCGCGGTCGAAGAATTCAGCGCTGACGGAATCGTCTACGAGAAGAACGGCGTGAGGGTCATTGCATTCGAGGTCGACCATGGTGATGCGATCAAACCCGCCTATGGATATCGGATCGAGTACGGCGGACGCGCGGTCGTGGTCTCGGGTGACACGCGCTTCAATCAGAACGTGATAAAGTATGGTGCCGGGGCCGATCTGCTCATCCATGAAGTTGCGATCGCGCGGCCGGCCCTGCTGGCGGAAACGTTCATCCAGCGGATCATGGCGCACCATACAACGCCGGCCCAAGCCGGCACAGTGTTTGCGCAGACCAGACCAAAGCTGGCGGCCTACACGCATCTTGTGTTTCTCGCGAGCACGCTGGTTCCGCCAGCCACGGTCGATGACCTTCTGACAGAAACCCGCCGGACCTACGATGGGCCTCTGGTGTCCGGCGAGGATTTGATGCAGTTCAATATCGGCGAAGCGGTTACCGTACGCCGATTTGCGGGAGCAGCATCAAACACCAGTGAAACCTGACTTGGTAACTAACGACGGAAATACGTAAGTACATCCGATGCGCGATGTACGGGCGATCCAGCTTGATCAGCCCCTGAAGGGCGGAAGAGATGGCGGGGAGACTGATTCAATCCCCCGCCTCGATCCACTCCGCCGCCCCGCGCCACAGCGTGTCGCGATGCTCGGGCCTGAAGAATCCCATATGCCCGATCTTGCCGGCGCCGGTGTCGGGCGGCCTCACCGTGATGATCTCGGGCTTGATCGACGTAAATCCCGAGCACAGCAGTTCGACCGCCGGCCGCGTCGCCCAGGGATCGTCGGACATGCAGAGCGCGCGCAGCGCGCCCTTGTAGTTCGGAAAGTTCTGGCGCGCGGCAAGCGTTTGATCGTCGAACAGATAGTGCGGGCTCTTCACCCAGCCGACCCATTGCAGGAACGCGTCCTTCGGCAGGTCCATGCCGAGGCCGGCCTTGCCCGGCATGTAGCCGAGCGAGCGGGTGAGGGGAACGCCGACGAAATTCAGCATGGCGTAGACGCGGTAGCGCTCGGGCGAGGCGATCAGCTTCCAGTAACCGGCCTGCGCCGCAATGAAGAGCGCGCGCGATATCTCGCTGTTGTTGGGCAACAGGCCCAGCGCCTGGCCGCCGAAGGAATGCCCGACATAGGCGAAAGGCAGCGTCTTGTAGCGCTCGCGCATCCAGGCGACG
>JBGSKU010000071.1:0-5343 GCA_041741055.1 Hyphomonas sp. | reverse complement strand
TCGCACGCGCCGCCCCGCCGATGGAGGCCATCGTCTTCGCGGCCAGCTATGCCGCCGTCTCGGCGCTCACCGCGCTTCCCCTCGCGCTGACGGTCGCTCCGGCAGAGGTGGATGCCACCTGGATCAACTGGCTTGGCGTGCTCGGGCTGGGGCTCGGCTCATCGGGTATTGCGCAGATCGTCTATGTCACCCTGATCGCCCGCGCGGGCGCCACCTTCGTGTCGCTGAACGGCTACGCCATCCCGGTGATCAGCGCCGTGCTGGGTTGGGTCTTCTTCCAGGAAACACAAAGCTGGAACGCGCTTCTCGCTTTTGCGCTCATCCTGACCGGCGTCTGGCTCGCCCGCACTGGCGGGCGCGGACGCCTGCCGGCTCAGCGATAGGCGGCGATCGATTCGCGCACTTCGCCGTCTGCGTCGAACAGGAACGTCTCGGCGACGAGTTCCTCGCGGTGGTTTGTGTACAGAAGGGTGACGGCGTCAGAGCCGGTCAGCACGTTCTCCAGTTCGAAGAACAGTTCCGGAGACCGCTCCAGCGCTTTGGTCCAATAGTCGCGCAGCGCCGGTTTGCCCGCAACGGACGGCGCACCATTGCCCATCACCATCGCAATGCGCGGGGAATGGAATACGACGCCGTCCGAGTAGTGGGCGAGGATCCGGTCGATGTCCCGGTCGTTCCAGGCCGACAGCCAGGCCCGGGCAAACTTCTCAGCTTTGGCGCGGTCGAAGGGCGGCTTCATCGAAGCGTCTCAGCCCTGACCGTTGACCGCCAGCACATCCTCGACCGTGCGCAGGCCCGGCTTCGGCGCCGTGACGAGCACGGCCATGTTGCCCGGAAGGTGCTTGTTATCGAGCATTTTCTCGTGGGCCAGCGGGATGTCCGCCCAGGTGAAGACTTCCGACATGCCGGGGTCGATGCGGCGGTTGATCACCAACTGGTTGGCTTCCGAGGCCTGCTTCAGGTTCGCGAAGTGCGAGCCCTGTACGCGCTTCTGGCGCATCCACAGGAAACGGGCATCCATGGTCAGGTTGAAGCCCGACGTGCCGGCGCAGATCACGACCATGCCGCCGCGTTTCACCACGAAGACCGAAACGGGGAAGGTGGCTTCACCGGGGTGTTCGAAGACGATGTCGACGTCTTTCTTGCCGGTGATGTCCCAGATGGCTTTGCCGAACTTGCGGCTTTCTTTCATGTAGTCATTGAATTCCGGGCCGTTGACCTTCGGCAGCTGGCCCCAGCAGTTGAAGTCGTTCCGGTTGATCACGCCTTTCGCGCCAAGGCTCAGAACATAGTCTCGCTTGTCCTCGGATGAGACGACGCCGATCGCGTTCGCACCGGTCACGGCACAAAGCTGGACCGCGAAGCTGCCCAGACCGCCGGAGGCGCCCCAGACCAGCACGTTATCGGCCGGTTTCACGATGTGCGGGCGGTGGCCAAACAGCATCCGGTAAGCCGTGGCGAGCGTCAGCGTGTAGCAGGCGCTTTCTTCCCATGTCAGGTGTTTCGGGCGCGGCATGCACTGGCGGGCCTGCACCCGGCAGAACTGCGCAAAAGCGCCGTCCGGCGTCTCATAGCCCCAGATGCGCTGGCTCGGCGAGAACATCGGGTCGCCGCCGTTGCACTCTTCATCGTCGCCGTCGTCCTGGTTGCAGTGGATGACGACTTCGTCGCCCGGCTTCACGCGGGTGACGCGTTTGCCGACGGCCCAGACGATGCCAGCGGCGTCGGAGCCGGCGACGTGGAAAGGTTGCTTGTGCACGTCGAACGGCGAGATCGGCTCGCCGAGCGCGGCCCAGATGCCGTTATAGTTGACACCGGCCGCCATCACGAGGACCAGCACTTCGTCGGAATCGATTTCCGGCACCGGTACCTGTTCGACCTGCATGGCCGACATCGGGCGACCGTGGCGCTCGCGCCGGATCGCCCAGGCGTGCATCATCTTTGGAACGTGGAACTCCGGCGGAATCTCGCCGAGTTCGTAAATGTCTTTTTCGATGCGTCCCGCCGTTTTGGTGGCCATCACCTTCCTCCGTCTGATCTGTTTGCGCTGCCTTCCACTCTGCGGTGGCTTCACAGCCCTGATTGGCGCGGGCACACTGGCAAGTGTCATGCCGCAGCGCAAGAAAAATGTTGCGGCGCACAATTGCAACCCGTTTCCTCAGGACTGCCTTATGCCCGTTTGTCCGATTGTCCATCTGAATGGTTCATTCCTGCCGCTTGCAGAGGCGCGAATTTCGCCGCTCGATCGCGGATTCCTGTTCGCCCATGCCGCCTATGAAGTGACGGCGGTCTATGGCGGGCGTTTTATCGACATGCCGGGCCACCTGACGCGCCTGTCGCGCACGCTTGCCGGGATTGCCTTGCCGGATCCGCTCTCGCCGTCAGGCTGGGAGGCGCTGCATACGGAACTGATCGTACGCAATGACCTGAAGGAGGGAATTGTCTACCTGGAGGTCACCGGCGGCGCCTACGATGCGCGCGACTTTGCAGGACCGGAAACTTTCGTGCCTACCGTCTTTGCCTATGCCGATTCTCGCAAGCTGATCGGCGCTGAAGCGCGCGATGGCATCAAGGTCGTGTTTCTGGACGACACGCGCTGGAAGCGGCGCGACATGAAGACGGTCCAGCTGCTGTCGCAGGGCCTTGCCTATCGAACCGCCAAAGCGAAAGGGGCTGATACGGCCTTCATGGTTGAGGACGGATTCGTGACCGAAGCGGCCTCATCCAATGCCTGGATCGTCACGCCGTCGTGCGAGATCGTCACCCGCGACCTGTCGCGGGCGATATTGCCCGGAATTACGCGCGCCGGCGTGATGGCCTTGCAGGGGAAGGGGGGATTTACCATCACCGAGCGCGCGTTCACTCCGGATGAGGCGGTTAATGCGGCCGAGGTGTTCACAACCTCTTCAGGCGCAATGGTGGCTCCGGTCACCCATATCGAAGGCCGCCCGGTGGGCGACGGTAAGCCAGGCCCGGTCACCCGGCGGATCCAGCGGCTCTATTATGAGGCAATGGGGGCCGACGTGGCCGCAGTTGCGCCCTGGGCGATGGAACGGGCCTGAAAAACGGCCCGCGCTTTCAGCACGAGGATAAGTGTGGCCAGCGTCAACGTGATGGCATTTGCCAGGATCACAGGCAGCGCACCGTCGAGTATGCCATAGATAAGCCAGGCGGCGACTCCGATGGTGAACATCGCGTACATCGCCAGCGAGATGCCCTCGGTCTTCCCGGTTCGCAGGACCAGCCAGGCTTGTGGCACGAAGGAGAGAGTGGTCAGGAACGCGCCCACAAATCCGAAAATGTCCGTCACGCGCACGCTCCTCAAGGCCGTTGCGCCTGCTCTAGGCCGCTTCGGCGGCGGCGTCACCGGGGCGGATCGGGGTCGATGATCTCGCCCTCGATGATCTCTCCATCGCCTTCCGCTGCCGGGCCGCCCTGATGCGCGCGCATGGCGGCCTGCAGCTCATTGCGCACGGCGTTGATCTGCCGGCCTGCGATACGCGCGCTGACTTCATTGGCGATCAGGGCAGCAGCGGTGGTGGCGCCAAGGATCAGCAAGTCAGGCAAGGCGAGCGTGCGGGCAAGGGCGGTGTCCCGGAACAGGGTCAGCACACCGTTGAATAGCACGAAGACACCGATCAGCAGGCCGAGCCTGAAGGCGAAGCCCATGACCAGGGACGCACCGTTCACTTGCGCGACGGCGATACGGCGCCGTTCGATCAGGCTGACGACCAGCATCAGAGCCGCCAGACCCGCCAACGCAAGGGGGCTGCGCTGGTAAATGGCCAGCAGCGCCGCGCCCATCGGAAAGGCGATGAGCGAAACAAGGCGCAGGCTGATCACAGTCTGCAGGCCAGGCTGGTTCATGGGGCGCAACTCCGTCAGTTGAACAGCAGATGGGGATGCGCGTGCGGGAATGCCAACGTGTCGAAAAGGCGCGGCGGCAAGCCGCTTGCATCGCGCGCACGGGTCCGCCATGTTGCGCCGCAACAAAGGGGAGGCAGAGCCAGATGAGCAAGCCCGGAACAGACTATCAGCACGCGCCGGAAGAGCCGTGGATTTTCCGCACCTATGCCGGCCACTCGACCGCGCAGAAATCGAACGAACTGTATCGTTTGAACCTGTCCAAGGGCCAGACGGGCCTGTCCATCGCCTTCGACCTGCCGACCCAAACCGCCTATGACGCCGACCACATCCTGGCCAAGGGCGAGGTCGGCAAGGTGGGCGTGCCGGTCAAACACCTCGGCGACATGCGCCTCCTGTTCGACCAGCTGCCGCTGGAAAAGATGAACACGTCGATGACCATCAACGCACCGGCCGCCTGGATGCTGGCGCTGTATGTTGCCCTCGCCGACGAGCGCGGGGAGAGCCGCAAGAAGCTGCGCGGCACGACCCAGAACGACATCGTCAAGGAATACCTCTCGCGCGGCACGTACGTGTTCCCACCGGAGCCCTCTTTGCGCCTGATCGCTGACATGGTGAGCTGGTGCTACACTGAAGTTCCGAAATGGAACCCGATGAACGTCTGTTCCTATCACCTCCAGGAAGCTGGCGCGACGCCCGAACAGGAGCTGGCCTACGCCCTCGCCACGGCCATCGCCGTGCTCGACACGGTCAAGGCCGGCGGACAAGTTCCGGAATCAGACTTTGAAACCGTTTTCGGCCGGATTTCCTTCTTTGTGAACGCGGGGGTTCGTTTCGTAACGGAACTTTGTAAGATGCGCGCGTTCGTGGACCTCTGGGAAGAGATCGGCCGTGAACGCTATGGCGTCACCGATCCCAAGGCGCTGCTGTTCCGCTACGGGGTGCAGGTGAACTCGCTCGGTCTTACCGAGCCGCAGCCGGAAAACAACGTCTACCGTATCCTGATCGAGGCGCTGGCCGTTACACTGTCCAAGAAGGCCCGGTGCCGGGCGCTGCAGCTGCCCGCCTGGAACGAGGCCATGGGCCTGCCGCGCCCGTGGGACCAGCAATGGTCGCTGCGCCTGCAGCAGATTCTCGCCTATGAGACCGATCTCCTTGAATTCGAGGACATCTTCGATGGCAGCCACGTCATCGACGCGAAAACCGAGGAGCTGAAACAGAAAGCCCGCGCCACACTCGCAAAGATCGACGCCATCGGCGGCGCGAAAGATGCGATCGGCTTCATGAAGGAAAGCCTTGTCGGCGCGCATATCGACCGGATCCGCGCCATCGAGTCGGGTGCGATGAAGGTCGTGGGCGTCAACGCCTACACCGAAACCGAGGAAAGCCCGCTCGGCACCGGCGACGGCGCCATCATGACGGTGGATCCCGCCGAGGAAGCCGCGCAGGTGCGCGACCTCAAGGCCTGGCGCGCCGGCC
>JBGSKU010000070.1:0-3180 GCA_041741055.1 Hyphomonas sp. | reverse complement strand
CGGCACCGGCGGCACCGTGATGGGCGTGGGCGCGGCGCTGCGTGCCGTCCATCCCGGCGTGAGGATCCATCCGCTGGAACCGAAGGAATCCCCAACCCTTTCAACCGGTCACAAGGTGGGCAGCCACCGGATCCAGGGCATCTCGGACGATTTCATCCCAGCACTGGTAAACTTCCGTGAACTGAATGATGTGATTGCCGTGTCGGACGGCGACGCTATCCGCATGGCGCAACGCCTCGCGCGCGAGCTCGGCCTCGGTGTCGGAATTTCTTCAGGCGCGAACCTGATCGGCGCGGTCATGGCGGCCGAACGCCTCGGGCCCGGCGCCTGCGTCGCGACAATCTTCTGCGATGACAACAAGAAATACCTGTCGACCGCGCTCGCCGGCGAGGAGCCGGTCAAGGACAGCGACCTCAGCCCCGAGATCGAACTGCTGGACTTCGACGCCTGCTGCTGCGGCGGCTGACCGCGTCAGCGCTTCCTTGCGGCAGCGGCTTCCTCAAGCGTGCGGTTGGTGAAGCGGCGGGTGAACTGGGTTACGCGCGGCGCAATTTCCGTTTCGAATCGCGAGCCGTTGAACACGCCGTAATGGCCCACACCCGGCTGGATATAGTCCAACTGCATGTCTTTCGGAATATTCGTGCACAGATCATGCGCGGCCTGGGTCTGGCCAATGCCTGAAATGTCGTCCTTTTCCCCTTCGACCGTCATCAGGGCCACCGTGCGGATCGCCGATGGCTTCACCAGGCGCTCGCCGCGATACTTGTAGATTCCTCGCGGCAGATGGTGTTCCTGAAACACGCGTTGGATGGTCTGGAGATAGAATTCCTCGGTCAGGTCGAGCACTGAGAGATACTCGTCGTAGAATTCACGGTGCTTGCTGGCCGGTTCACCGTCCCCGTCCACAAGGTGGTTGAAGAATTTCCAGTGCGCATCGACATGGCGGCTCCAGTTCATGTTCATGAACGAAGCCAGCTGCACGAAGCCCGGATAGACGCGGCGCATCACACCCGGATAGGGCGCAGGCACCGTGTGGATCATGTTCTCAGTGAACCATTCAAACGGGCGCTCTTCGGCCAGTTTGTTCGGAACCGTCGGCGAAAGGCGCGCATCGATGGGCGAGCCCATGAAAGTCATCGTCGCGGGCAGCGCCGGATCTTCATCCTCCGCCATCATCGAGATGGCGGCGAGCACCGGTGGTCCCGGCTGGCAGACTGCCAGCACGTTCACACCGCCGCCCAAATGGGTCAGTACCTTGCGGATGTGATCGATATAGTCGTCGAGATCGAACCGGCCGAGCCAGATCGGTGCCATGCGCGCATCGGTCCAGTCAGTGATGTAGACATCATGCGTCTCGAGGAAGCCTTCGACCGTGCCGCGCAACAGCGTGGCATAGTGGCCGGACAGCGGCGCAACGATCAGCAGGCGCGGCAGCGGCGCGGCGCCGGCCCGCTGGGTCATGGCCAGTGCGTCGGGGTCCTTGCGGAAATGGATGAGGTTGCACCAAGGCGAGCGCCAGTCGACCGTCGGTGTGACCGGCACGGTGATGCTCTTGATGCGCACCGAGTCGACGCGCCATTCGGGCTTGCCATAATAGCGGGTCGCGCTTTCGAACACGTCCGCCATCGCCGCGAGCGACTTGCCGTAACTGGTCTGCCCCATAGGGTTCAGCGGAGACGCCAGTGCGGCGCGCCCGGCTTTCGCCATCAACCGCATCGGCGCCATCGCCACCCGGTTCATTTCGACAAGTGAATAGAGCATCGTCTGCCTCACCGTTCATGTTGCAGTGCAGCGTAAGCGCAGGATTTCAATCCCGCAATGGCCCTCGCCCGCTGCGCGCAATATTCGACGGTTAACGCAAGCTGTTGATGAAGCACTAATTTTCCCGCGAATGGGGAATATTCGGGTCAGGCCTTGCTGTTAAAACTTCGGCGCCTGGGGCGAAATACGAGGAATCTGCCATGTTCCTGAGCTGCAAACCAAACCCGCATGACGGTGGCCGGATGACCCGGGCGCTGGTCTTCGAGAAGACGCCGGGCACCCATTTCGCGATCGATGCCGAGGCGCTGCACCGCCAGCCCGAACTGCTGAAACCGTTCGGCCGCTGGCTGGACGTGCGGATCCGCCTGCTCGACGCGCTGGCCTATCTGGCTGTCTTGGTGGGGGTGCTGGCCGCCTTGCCGGTGGGCTGGTGGACGGCGGGCGCAGGCCTTCTGATCTGCGTCCTGATGCTGGCCGCGAACCGCAAAACTGCCGGCCGCCTCGCCCGGGGTGCCACGGAACGCTCGACCGAGAGCTTCCGCCAACTCCACGAGATGGGCTGCCTCTGGCTGGTAAAGGACTAAAGCCCGAACAGGCCAAGCACCGCGGCAATCATCGACGCGGCGGTAAAGGTCAGCGACAGCGCGACCGACGTGCCGCGCTGTTCCTTGCGCCGGGTGCGCACGCCGGGGGCATTCTTGCCCTCTTTCGGCGCCAGCATCATCCGGGTCGCGTAGAAGCCGAAGGCTGCCACGATCGAGATGATGCCCGCGATCAGGCTGGAAGCGAACAGGAACAATCCTCCCGACACCGCCATCAGGAAGCCCAGTTGCGGGCTCGTCCGGTGGATCAGCTCGCGCACATGTCCGTCCGCTCGCGCGCCGGTCAGCTTGTCGAAGCTGCAATTGGGCGAGACGATCGAGGCCACCCAGGACGCACCGATGGCCAGCGCGCAGGTCATCAGCGCGAGATTGTTGAGCAGCGTCTGGAGGTTTCCGAGCATGGCCGCGTTTATCGGCGGATTCGGGGCCATGCAGAAAGCGATTTCCGGCAGCGGCGCCTTTCGGGGCTCCAGAAACCTGTAGTCGCCGGGTGCGCGAGAGCGTTGGAAGTCCTCAAGGGCCTGTGCAATCTGGGCCGCAGGAGGGTCGCGCGGGGTCATGGGTTACCGTTTCAAGGCTGGCGAGAAATCGGTCACCAAAGGCGTCCGGCGCATAGCTGCGGCAGAGTTTGCGCAGATTCAGGCCAGCCTGGCTGACCCGTCCCTGCCCCTTGCCCGCAAGGTCCACGAGGCGCGCAAGGGCACCAAACGCCTGCGCGCTCTGATCCGCCTGGTCGCACCCGTCTTTCCCGAAGCGCCCGCCGAGATCGCAACCCTGCGTGCGGCAGCCCGCGAACTGTCGGCGCTGCGCGACACTG
>JBGSKU010000069.1:0-3779 GCA_041741055.1 Hyphomonas sp. | reverse complement strand
TACTGGCCTATAACCTCAAGAGAATGATCGCCATCTTCGGAGTCCGCTCCCTGATCCAGGCAATCGCCTGATCGGAACATGCCGCCGACGACACATCACCACGCACGAAAAGTTAGAGCGTTTTTACACAACCTCGGCCCTCAACTGTCTCAGAGGAATTCCATGTTTCGCACCACCATCAGCTTCGCCGCCCTGTTCGCACTTGCTTCGGCCGCGTCGGCGGGCCCGATCACTGTAAATGGCGGGCTCTGGGAAGGGCGGCTGACGGTTTCCACAGATGTCTTCCTCAACGAACAACCGCTCCAGGCCTGTATCGACGGCGATACCGCCGAACTGACGACCGACAACCTGTTCGCGAATGTCGAGCCCCAGGGCACCTGCGAAATCCTTGAGGAACAGCCTGTCGAGGGCGGGACACACTACAAGGTCGCGTGCACCGGCGGCATGGTGAACGAGGGCGACATCACCATCACTTCGACGGCCACGACCCTGCAGATCGCGGCGAATGTCATCCTCTAAGTCACTGAAGACCTCGCCGTGCCCGGCCTTGTCTTCCTGACGTCCGAAAACATCGGCGCCTGCTCCGCATCCTGAACCGCCTTCAGCATCTTCGGGCCGATCCGCGAATGCTTCCATTCCGGGCGCCCTGCCTGCATAGGCGTCGCGGCGCTCAATGCCGACGCCCGCCCGGCCGGTTGTGATTGCCACAGGGCTGCACCGTGTTAGCGTCGCCTTTTAGGGGGACGACAACATGGGCTCAGCAGGATCAACGCGCCGGGACATGGTGCTCGGATTTGCCCGGATTGCCGGCATCAGCGGCGCAATGGCGGCGATGCAGGGCCTCGGCCTCGTGGCGCAGGCCGGTGTTTATGCTGGCCCGCCCAAACCGCCGGGCAGCGCCGGACGGGGCAAGAAAGTGGTCGTCCTCGGCGCCGGTATCGCCGGCCTCGTCTCGGCCTGGGAACTGCGCAAGGCCGGGTTAGACGTCACCGTTCTGGAAGCCCGCCACCGCCCCGGCGGCCGGGTGTGGACTGTACGCGGCGGCGACGTGATGACCCACGATCACCTGCCCGCCCAGCGTGTCGGCTTCGATGCCGGCCATTTCTTCAATGCCGGCGCGGCCCGCATCCCCGCCTGCCATCACGGCGTGCACGATTATTGCCGCGAATTCGGCGTGCCCCTCGAAGTTCAGGTCAACGTCAATGCCGATGCGCGTTATGTCAGCGCCAACGTGCGCAACGGCTTGCCCCTCGAAGACCGCCAGGTGCGCCATGATGTGCGCGGCGGCGTCTCCGAACTCCTCGCCAAGGCGATCAACAAGGGCGCGCTGGACGAAGAGCTGACCGCGCTCGACCGCGAACGCCTGCTCGACTTCCTCACCCAGTATGGCGCCCTCGGCGAAGGCTATGCCTATACCGGCTCGGACCGTCTCGGCTACGACGTCGAACCGACCGTGCACGGCGCACCGTTCTCCATCCGCAAGTCCATTCCCCTGACCGAACTGATCCAGGAACCGAACTGGGCCTTCCAGCTCACCTTCGGAGACCAGCTCTACCAGCAGACCGCCATGCTCCACCCGGTCGGCGGTATGGATGCCATCCCCTATGCCTTCGCCGGGCGGCTCAAGTCGGAGATCAGATACGGCGTACAGGTCACCCACCTGAAGCGCACCGAAACCGGCGTCCGCGTGCTCTACAGCCAGAAGGATGGCCTCACCAGCGCCGTCGACGCCGACTACGCCGTCTGCGCGCTGCCCTTCAGTGTACTGAAGTCGGTGAGTTGCGATTTCTCGCCGCCCGTACAGGCGGCCGTGAACAACATGGTCTTCGAAGCCTCCTGCAAGGTGGCGTGGCAGGCACCCCGCTTCTGGGAAACCGAAGACCGCATCTATGGCGGCATCTCGAACATCGACAGCCGCTGCAACATGGCCTGGTATCCGAGCTACGGGTTCGACATGAAGGAGGGCGTCCTCGTCGGCTGCTACAACTTCGCCGGCCAGGCTGAGCCCTTCGCCGCGCAGAGCCTGAAGGCACAGTTCGAGGAATCGCGCGCCTCTGTGGACCGGATCCATCCCGGCAAGGGCCGCCTGCTCGCCCGTCCCGTCGCCGTCAACTGGGCGCACGTCCCGCACTCCATGGGTGCGTGGGCAGCTGAAGGTCCGGATACGGACCATGACACGCCCGAGATCCGCGCCGTTCTGGCGGGCGACGGACCTATCGCCTTTGCGGGCCAGCATCTCAGCCCGCTTGGCGCCTGGATGGAAGCCGCCATCCGCTCAGCCCACCACGCGATCGCCGGCATCTATGCCCGCGCATCGGCCGCCTGACCCGAGAACACAACCGGAGGAAACCCCATGAACCGAACCACCCGACTGCCCGCCATCCTGGCCCTAGGCCTTGCCGCCCTGACCACGGCCTGCATCAGCATCGAAGACACCGCCCCCGCCTCGGCGCTTGCGCCGGCAGCGCCGCCCGCCGAAATCAACCGCATCCCGATCCCGGGCTCCGACTTCCCGATTTCCATCGGCGTGGTCATTCCGCCGGAAGCCGAGATCTTCTATGTCAGCGGCGTGGTGCCCTCGGTCGTCGATCCCGAAGCAGACCCCAACAGCCGCGCCGCCTTCGGCGACACCAAGGCGCAGACCATGACCGTTCTCAACAGCATCAAGACACGCATGGAAGCTGCCGGCTGGTCGCTCAGCGATGTCACGATGATGCGCGTCTACCTCGTCGCCGATGAAGATACCGGCGGCCGGCTCGACTTTGCCGGCTTCATGGCGGGCTATTCGCAATTCTTCGCCACGCCCGAACAACCCAGCAAACCAGCCCGGGCCGTCGTGGAAGTGGCCGGCCTGATCAATCCGGGCTGGCGGGTGGAGATCGAAGTCCAGGCCGCCCGCGTACCGGCGGAGTAGCGGTTAGAGTAAATTCCGCTCAAGTGGGCACCGGTTGAGCGGAAGAATCTGCGACCAAACAAGAACCTGGAGCATGCGATCTGATTGCATCAGATCGCGTGCTCTAGACGGGCTTCAGGGTCTTCGGGTCCATTCCGCCCATCCGGCAGACCTCTTTCCACTCCGCCGGCAGCACGGGCTGCACCGAGAGCCGGAAAGAGGCCACCAGGCTCATGTCCTTGAGCTTGGGATTGGCCTTCACGTCTTTCAGCGTCACCGGCGTCTGCATCGGCGCAAGCGCCTTCACCGTCACGCAGTCCCAGCGTGGATCGTCCGTCGTCGGATCAGGCGCCGACAGTGCGCACACTTCCACCACACCGACCACGGCAAGGCCCTGGTTGGAGTGATAGAAGAACGCCCGGTCGCCCAGCTTCATCGCCCGCATGTGGTTTCGGGCGGTATAGTTGCGCACGCCGGACCAGACTTCGCCCGCCTCGCCCTTCGCCACCTGCTGGTCCCAACTCCAGGCGTCCGGCTCGGATTTGAACAACCAGTATTGCATCAGCCCTGCACTTCCTTGCGGATCGCAGCAGCATGACCCTCCGCGATGCCCAGCCGTCCGGCAAGGCGCGCCAGGAAGGCCGCTTCGCTTCCGGTGGGCGAGCCGGTCACGATACAGGCCGCTGTGTAGAGCTGCGCCGCATGGTTCGGGCTCAGCGCGCCGGCGGCGATCTTGTCCAGCGTCTCGGCTTCGGGCCGGTCATTGGCAAGGATCGACCGGTCTTTCGCGCCGAGCCCGGCATCCTTCAGCGCCGCATCGACCACCACCTTCTCGGCCTCGTCCAGCACGCCATCCGCCCAGGCGGCGGCCACCAGCGTGCGCACC
>JBGSKU010000068.1:0-4153 GCA_041741055.1 Hyphomonas sp. | reverse complement strand
CGTGTCGTTGCGTTTCAGCAGGTGCAGGGCCACGCGCCGCGCCGAGCGCGGGCCAAGGCCCGGCAGTTTCGCGATCAGGTCGATCAGGCGCAGGAGTTCGGGGCCGGCAGAACGTTGGGACATGGGCGGGGGTTATGCGTGAGTCCCGGGAATCTGTCACCCCGGGTCCTTCTGTTCGCCAGGTTTCGGCGTGATCCCATAGGCCGCGAGTAGCTTCCAGACATGGGCTGGCACCATGTTCTTCAGCTTTGCAGGTTCCTCGCGGCGCAGGTGGATCACGGTTTCAGCCGCCTTCATCTCAAGGCGAGTCCGGGCAAATTCAAGCCCCTTGGGCCCGATGCGGGGCTGAAGGAACGACACCAGTGGGCGCACCCAGCCTGGCATCGAGCGCAGCGGCAATCCGCCCGCGGCCAATTCGACATTCTTGATGAAGGCCGCCACATGCGGCGCCCGTCTTCCCTTCGATCCGGGTTCGGAAGTCACCAGCGAGTTGCCCAGCAATTCCAGCAATGCTTCGCCGCGTTCATTGCGCACGATCAGCCATTGTTCGCCTTCGCCGCCCATATAGCCGACCGTCAGGTCACTGAGGGCGTTGGCATAGTCGACGCAGGTCCGGCAGGTCAGCGGGAAGAAGTCTCGCGGGAGTTTGGAAATCGGCAGGGACAGGAAGGGGATCAGCCGCTGCCGGCCATCATCAAAGCGAAGCTCCACGCGGAAATCGGCGCGGAATTCGAGATAGGAGATCGTGTCCGGTTCAGGATCGAGCAGCTTGAGGAAGTCGTGGAAATTCTCCGTCGTCGTATTGTCGGAGCAGGGGGTGCCGATGACATACACCTTCTCGAGACCGAATTCGGCCTCCAGCGCCCGAAGGGCATAGACCTGGCAGGGAATGCCGATCAGGGCGATGCGTTTCAGGCCGCGTGCGGCGACTTCTTCCATCAGCGCGATCAGCGGGGAATATCCCATCCGCATGCCCCGGCACTGGGCCATGTCTTCGGCCCGCGTGACGATCACGGGTTTTGGCTTCCAGCGGTCTTCCGGATCGGGCGCAACCGTGAGAACGGCTTCGACCATGCCGGCGGCGAGCAGTTTTTCACCCAGCGTGGTGGCAATGCCCGTCCACTGGGCGCCGTCCCGGGCAGGGGCAAGACGCGCACGGACCATGCGGCGGAAGACCCCGAAATGCGTTTCATCCGCCTTCTGATCGTCGCGTGTGCGGCCATGCAGGGCAGCCTCGAAGCGGGGGTAATCCGGCTGGATGAACTGGCAGGCCCGTCCGCATGCTTTGGCATCGGCCATGCGCGAGACGCCGCAATCGGTGCAAAGGCTGCGGGGCTCGGCCGGACGGAATGCGGGTGTGAACAGGGGCTCGGTCATGCCGCACCGACTATAGGGCCGGCCGCGGCCAAGTCACGCGGCGACGGGCGGACGAACAGTGCAGATGGCGCGCCTTGCCCGGCGGCCACTCGTCCCGGGAGGCCGCATTTGGTCCCTCGGGAGCGCCGTTCCTGTCGCGGGTCCGCGTCCCATCACAGGGCCCGCGCTTCAATGTCTGAGCTCTGTCAGAGGGGAGTGAACGGGAAGAGCGAATCCCGTTCTTGATCAGAAAGGACACCACGATGAATACGTTCAGGCCCACATTGAAGCTGGTTCCCGCCGCGCTGAGCGCACTTATCCTGTCGCCTTCGGCTTTGGCCGATTCCCCGCGTGGGGCCTTCACAGGCTTCTATGGCGGTGTGGAAGTTTCAACGCAAAATGTCATTGCCGGCGCGGACATAAACGGGGTGGATGTACTCGTCCAAGATTCGCGCGCCGTTGGATCCGTTGTTGCGGGGATTCGGCATCAATTCCTCAATGGCCTCGTGATCGGCGGTGAAGGCACCTTGGGGGCCGGAGACTTCTCGTTGGACCAGCGTGCGGCCGGCTTTGACATCCGTTATGACGCCAACCTGCAATGGAGCTATGGCGGAATCCTCGGATTTGCGCCTGGCGGTGCAGCGGCGAACACGCTCTTCTTCGTCTATGTCAACGAAACGGAAAGAACGTTCAGCGTCGAAGTATCCGGCCCAGGGGGCAATTTCGGGCAGCGCGACGAACAAGGTCTGCTTCGCTACGGTGCCGGTATCGAGCGGGCATTCGACGGCGGCTGGTCCATCCGCGCGTCCATCGGTTCGTCGCGTGCAGATTTTGGAGATGCCGACACGAGTTTCGACCCGGAACACCCGGCAGATTTCTCGCTGGCATTGATCCGTAGGTTCTAGGGGAGCTGCGGAGTGGAGCCCGCCTGTTCGAACACCGCGAGATTGCGCCGGTACTTGCGGCTCCCGGGAACGACTGTACCGTCGCTCAGCGTGATCAGGACGTTGCCTTCACCGGCCGGAGTGACCGCCGCGATATGGTCGAGATGTACGAGGCAAGACCGGTGGACGCGGACATGTGCGTTCGCTTGCGCTAGCGTTCGCTCCAATTCGACCATGGTCATCCGCGCCAGAATCGCACGGGTCGAGGTGAAGACTTCGACATAGTTTCCGGCAGAGCGAGCATGAATGATGTCCATGGCAGGAACGACTTTTACAGAACTTCCGCTGCGCAGAATTACCTTCGAGGCAGCAGGCTTTGGACGTTCCGAGGCGGAGTCGACAGATCGTCCGGCCAACATCCGGCTGAAGATGAAGGCCGCAAGAATGAGCGCAAAGGTCAATGCGTCCTTCGGCAACTCGTAAACCCAAACGCGTGTGTCGAGAATGCGAAGCTCGTAGTTTCGGCCAAGCAAGACGGGAAAAAGAAGCTCTCGGATCGAATAGGTGACGCTCACATGCAGGAGTGAAAAACCCACAAATCCTGCGAGCGAAAGAATGAAAAGCCGCCGTTGGGCGATTCCCTGCGGGACCTGATCGAGAAACAAGGGAATGACCCCAGCCAACGCGAGGATCACAAGATGAGAGGAGGCTTCGAGCAACCAGATTTCCGTGGGAAGTTGTCCCAGACCGTTGCGCGCCGCGTCGGCCAGCC
The DNA here is from genome assembly GCA_041741055.1 of Hyphomonas sp. Lineage (GTDB taxonomy): Bacteria > Pseudomonadota > Alphaproteobacteria > Caulobacterales > Hyphomonadaceae > Hyphomonas. Next base: position 1,141 of record JBGSKU010000068.1, on the reverse strand, counting down.
TCGAATTCACGCCCACAATCAGGGAAAAAGCAACGAGCCCCAAAATCAACGCGAGCGTTCGCCTGTCAGCGGGCACGGCATATGTGAACAAGTTCGAACGGAGCATGGGAGCGAACCTCCGGAAACACGATACTCTGGGCCTCGAAACCTGAACGGTGCATGAGCATACCCAAAGGGGTACACGCTGAAAAGCGCTGTATTCAGAACGGCAGTTTGAAGCCTGGCAACAGGCCGCCCATGCCGGAGGTGGCGGCGCGCATGGCGTCTTCCATCGCCTGGTCCAGCCGGCGGCGGGCATCTGCGTGCGCGGCCTTGATCAGGTCCTCGACGATTTCGGGATCATCGCCCATCAGGCTCTTGTCGATGGTCACCGAGACGAGTTCGCCCTTGCCCTTCAGCTTGACGCGGACAAGGCCGGCCCCGGCCACACCGTCGGCCTCCGTGGCCTCGATCTTGGCCTGCACCTCGGCCATCTTGGCCTGCATGGCCTGGGCCTGCTGCATGATCTGGGCGAGGTCTTTCATCGGGTCACTCCGTCAGGCCGGTCGGCGGCGGGCATTGAGATCGATCACATTGTCCCCCTCCGCCGGCTTTTCAAGCGGCGGGGGCTCTTCGGTCACATCCAGGATCACGGCGCCGGGCATCGCCTTTAGCGTGGCGGCGACCCAGGCATGGCGCTCGGCTTCGGCGATCCGCTCGGCCTTCTCGCGGCGCTCGCGCTCGCGCAGGGATTCAGCATCGGTCTCCGATTCCTCGATCACCCAGTCGATATCCGTTTCGGCATCGAGGAATGCCTTCAGCCGTCCGGCCAGGCCTTGCGGGGCCCCGGGCGCGAGGGAATAGCTGAGTTGGCCTTCCGATACGGAGGCAAAGCGGATGAACCGTTCGGTATCGACCTGCAGGCCCACTTCGCGGGCGCGTGTCATGGCGGCGACGATATCGGCAAAGGTGGACACCCCGCCGGGCGCACTCGGCGGAGCCTCAAGGGGCGCGGCGGCCTTTCCCGGCGGCGCCGCACCTTCCGCAATCATCCGGGCGGCTTCCTCAGGAGACGGAAGACTGGAGGCGGCGGCGAGCCGCAGGATTACCATGTTGAGTGCCGTCGCCGGATCGGGCGCAACCTGAAGGTCGCCGTATCCGG
>JBGSKU010000067.1:0-3173 GCA_041741055.1 Hyphomonas sp. | reverse complement strand
AACGCCTGAGCCGAAAGCCTACAACGCCCGCCAGCCGATGTCGCGGCGGCAGAAACCTCGCGGCCAGCTGATCGCGTCAACGCCCGCATAGGCGCGGTCCACCGCCTCGCGCAGCGTGTCGCCGCTAGCGGTGACATTCAGCACACGCCCGCCCACGGCGATCAGCGCGCCATCGGAATCCACATCCGTGCCCGCATGGAACACCGTCACGCCCGGCAGGCCGTTCGCCTCGGCGACACCCTTGATCAGCGAGCCCTTGGAATAGCTGCCCGGATAGCCTTGATTGGCGAGCACAACTGTCGCCGTCGGCTGGAACGCGTCCAGCTCCAGCAAGCTCTCGAATTGCGCCTCATTGCCTCTCAGCCCGCCGGTAGCGGCGATCAGGATCAGCGGAACGATATCGCCTTTCATGCCCTTCATCAGCACCTGGCATTCCGGGTCACCGAAGCGGGCGTTGAACTCCACCACTTTCGGGCCGTCCGCGGTGACCATCACGCCAATATACAGCACGCCCTGATACGGCATGCCGTCTTTCGCCATGCCCTTCAGCATCGGCTCGGCAATCTCGCGCTGCACGCGGTCCATGATCTCGCGAGTCACGACGGGCGCCGGCGCATAGGCGCCCATACCGCCCGTGTTCGGCCCGGTATCGCCGTCGCCGACGCGCTTATGGTCCTGCGCCGCCGGCAGGTAGACCGCGCCCTTGCCGTCGGTGATGACGAACACGCTCGCCTCTTCGCCGTGCATGAACTCTTCGATCACCAGCGTCGCGGACGCGGCGCCGAACTTGCCGGACAGCATCTCGTCGATCTCGGCCTCGGCCTGCTCACGCGTTTCGGCGATCACCACGCCCTTGCCCGCCGCGAGGCCATCGGCCTTCAGCACATAGGGCGCCGTCATCGTCGCAAGGAAGGCCTTCGCGGGCGCCGCTTCGGTGAACTCGCCATAGGCGGCGGTCGGCACACCATACTTTGTCATCCGCCCCTTGGAGAAGGCTTTCGAGGCTTCCAGTTGCGCGGCCGCTTTCGATGGGCCGAACACGTCGAACCCCCGCGCGCGCAGGATGTCCGACAGGCCCAGCGTCAGCGGCGCCTCGGGGCCGATCACGATCAGGTCCGGCTCCACCTGCAGGGCCAACTTCACCAACCCGTCCACATCGTCGGCCGCCACGTCGAAACACGGGCCCACTTCGTCCATGCCGGGATTGCCGGGCGTGGAATGTACGATATCGACCAGCGGAGACGCCGCCATCTTCCAGGCCAGGGCGTGTTCACGGCCGCCCGATCCGATCAGGAGAATGTTCATGGCGCCGCTCCTAGTCGCGAGCGGCGCGCAAGTTCAAGCCCGAAATGCGTTTCAGGCTCCGGCGCGGCGCAGCAGCAGCACGTCCTGGAGTTCGCGGGAGGGGTCGCTTTTGCTCCAGCCCCCCGCCTGCATCGGCGCCGCCACCGTAAGCCCCGCCGCCGCAATCCAGCCCAGGATGATCGGCTCGTCGAACGCGATCGTGGCCTCCGGCACGTCGGACGAGCCGACATAGGCGCCGTCGCCGAACCGTTCGAACGGGATGAACGCCTTGCCGGCTTCTGCCAGCGCCCACCGCTCCGGGGTCATGGCAAACAAGGTGACATACGCCGTTCCACCCGGCTTCAGGCACCGGCCGATCTCGCGGAAATAATTTTCGGCATCGCCGGCCCGCAGATGCGTGAACACCGACGTCGCAAACACCACGTCCACCGAGGCATCGCTGGCCGGGAACCGGTAGCCCGCCGCCGGCGCAGACACATCGGGCCGGTATTCGGTATTGTGGACGTCCGCCCGGACGATACGGAACCCCGCCTCGGTTTTCGGCAGATGGCGCATCATCCAGATCAGGCCATCGAGATTGACGTCAAAACCAGTATAGAGCCCTTCGGCATTCAGGTACTCGGTCAGGGCGAAGGCCACGCGCCCGGTCCCGCACCCGATGTCCAGGACGTGGTGATGGGGCTGCAGCCCGGCCTCGGCGATCAACTTGTCGCGGATGATCCTGCCGACGCCGTAAAAGTCGCCGCCGCCAACATCATGCATGAAGGACCAGGGCAGAGGGCGGCTGCCCGGCTGCAGGCGCTCCGGCAGACTGCGGATGTCCCGTGTGAACAGCAGCAGGCGCTGGCGTGTCCTGTAGGGAATGAATTGGGTGATCGGCCTGAAAAACCGTTGGCCAATGGAAGGTTGCGCCATGAAGTCTGGAATTCCGCAAAGGTGGATCGGAGCCTAAACGCTTGATGCGACGTGTCGCCGTGCAGCGCAAGCCTGCAGGTGGAACACGCGCCGCAGTGCGCGCCCGGCCCGTTCACGCCGCCGGCACTTCATCTGCTGACCCAAACCGTGGAAAGCAGGAAGGTTGCCGGGATGACCGTGCGTCCGGCGGTGCGGCTGGTATTCTGGCTTTCGAGCAGGTCAAACAGCTCCCGCTCCATTTCCGCAGCCTTGCCGTTCGCATTGGCGGCCGCGAGCGCGTTCTTCGCCAGCCCGTAAATGTCGCGGAACTCGGCAACGAATTCCGCAGGCATTCTGGTATGGTCGAACACGTAGGTTTCCGGCGCCCAGCGGATCGAGCCCCTTGCCGCCGGGGCCAACCCTGTCCAAAACCCTTCCATGCCCGATACGCCCGTCTCCAACGACCACGCCCAATCCGTCTCCGAACTCGCCGCCAGCCTGAAGCGGACGATCGAGACCAACTATGACCATGTCGTCGTGCGCGGCGAGCTCGGCCGCGTGACCATCGCCAAGTCCGGCCACATGTATGCCGACCTGAAAGACGACAAGGCCGTGCTCAACACGATCATGTGGCGCGGCCAGGCCGAGCGGCTGACCTTCCGTCCTGAGGAAGGTCTCGAAGTCATCGCGACCGGGCGCCTGTCGACCTATGAAGGCCGCTCCGCCTACCAGCTGATCGCCAGCTCCATGCGCCCCGCCGGCGCCGGCGCGCTGATGCAGCTCTTGGAGGAGCGCAAGAAGAAGCTCGCCGCCGAAGGCCTGTTCGATCCGAAGCACAAGAAGAAACTACCCTACCTGCCGCGCACCATTGGCGTGGTCACCTCGCCGACCGGCGCCGTGATCCGCGACATCCTGCACCGCATCCGGGAGCGCTTCCCGGTGCGCGTGATCGTCTGGCCCGCCCTCGTTCAGGG
>JBGSKU010000066.1:0-5777 GCA_041741055.1 Hyphomonas sp. | reverse complement strand
GGTTTTGCCCTGCCGGTGGCCGACAGGGACACGGTGACGGTTCGCTATGCGGACCCCGCGCGGCTTCTGGCTGACCTGAAAGGCATGGGGGAACGCGCTGCGTTTGCGCGGGGCACCGCCCGGCCCCTGCCGCGCCGCGTGCTGGCTCGGGCGCTGGAGCTTTACACGGAACGTTTCCGCGAACCGGATGGCCGCGTACCGGCCACATTCGAAATCCTGCATGTCCTGGGTTGGGCGCCTGCGCCGAGCCAGCCACAACCGCTGAAGCCCGGGAGCGCAAAGGTCAGCCTGGCGGACGCAGTGCGCAAGGCACAGAAAGACAGCTCCTGAAGATCAGGTCAGAGTGTCTTCGATAAGCTGGTAGTTTGCATCGTTGGCCATCGCGAAATTGGTGATCGCTCCAAGGATTCCGATCACCATGAGCGCAGCAATCATGCCGTACTCGACCGCCGAAGCGCCCGATTCATCCGTCAGAAGCGACTTGAAAATTCGAAGGGGCAATTTCTTGTCCAATTGTTCAAGTCCTTGATGCGAGCCAGTCGAACAGAGGCAAGTCTGCCGGTGGCGCCGGATAGTCTTTCAGCCTGGACGTCTCGACCCATGCGATGGCTTGGCCTTCGCGCGGGCGGATCGGTCCGGACCAGCTTGTGCAACCATACAATGGCATCAAAAGGTGAAACTGGGGGTATGTGAAGCTGGCGAAAGTAAGCGGTGTCAGCGATGTTTCGTTAACCTTGAGCGTCAGCTCTTCCTGTAGTTCCCGCGCCAGCGCCGCTTCGGGCGTCTCACCGGGCTCAAGCTTTCCGCCCGGAAATTCCCAGAGGCCGGCGAGCGCTTTGCCCTCCGGCCGCTGCGCCAGAAGGATACGGCCCTGATCGTCGAACAAGGCCGCCGCCACCACCAGCAGGACCGGCGTGGTCATGTCCGGTAGGCGCCGTTGATGTCGACATAGCCGTGCGTCAGATCGCAGGTCCAGACGGTCGCCGCGAACTCGTCGACACCGAGGTTCACACGGATCGTGAACTCCGGCCTGGCGAAGACCGCGCTGGCGGCGGCCTCGTCATAGTCGGGCGCGCGTGCGCCGCCCTTGGCCACCTGGACATCGTCGAACCAGATCGCGAGCTCCTCCATCACGATCGGCTCCAGCGACTTGCCGACGGCCATCACCACGCGACCCCAATTGGCATCGCCCGCCGCCATGGCGGTCTTGATCAAGGGCGAATTGGCGATGTGGCAGGCCACGATCTTGGCCGACAGCTGCGAGACGGCCCCTTCAACACGCACCGTGACGAACTTGCTCGCCCCTTCCCCGTCTTTCACCACTTGCAGCGCCAGATCGAGGCAGGTGGCATGGAGCGCCGAGGCAAAAGCGGGAAAGCGCACGTCATCGCGCGACACGATCGGCGGCTCGCCGGTGCCGCCGGTGGCAAACACCATCAACGTGTCCGAGGTTGAGGTGTCGCCGTCCACCGTGATCGAATTGAAGGTCTCGTCGACGATGTCTTCCAGAAGGTCCTGCAACAGGTCCGGCGCCACGGCGGCATCGGTGAACACATAGGACAGCATCGTCGCCATGTTCGGCATGATCATGCCCGAACCCTTGGCGATGCCGGCAAAGGCTGTCGGCACACCGGCGAGGTCCACGACGCGCCCCGACCCTTTCGGGAAGGTGTCCGTCGTCATGAAAGCCCGCGCACACGCCTCCCAGTCCGGCGGCGCCAGTTTTGCGGCGAGGTCCGGCACGATGGCGCCCACGAAGTTCGGATCCTTCAGCGGCTCGCCGATGACGCCTGTCGCCGCAAGGAAACAGGTCTCCTTCTCGACCCCGAGGGTCTCGGTCATCGCCGTCAGCGTCGCCTCGTTCTTCTCGACCCCTTTCGGGCCGGTGAACGCATTCGAATTGCCCGAATGCGCGACCAGCGCGCGGGCCTTGCCGCCGCCCGCCTTCAGCGCTTCGCGGCACCAGCGCACGTCGGCAGAAGCTGTCCTGGACACGGTGTAGACACCGGCGCAGGCCGTGCCCTTCGGAAAGGCGAAGAGGAACACGTCGTTCCGCTCGATGCCCCGGCGCGCGTAGAAGCCGCGCGAACCGGCCGCGCCGCGCAGGCCCTTCACTTCAGGCAGCGACGGGAAGGATTCAGGCGCGAAAGGGGAAGGTGTCAGTTTCAAAGATCGTCTCCAGGCGGCGGGTTGACCGGCGCGGGGATCCCCGGCTCGGTGGTCGGAACGTATTTCTGGCCGGAACCCTGTTCGATGGTGGCCTCCGTCCGCAGGCGGCGCAGGATGCGGCTCACCTCGTTCAATGTCAGGAAGGTCGCGATTTCGGGCCGCATCTCTTCGCGCGTCTTGGGCGGTTCGGTGCGCCGGTCCTTCACTTTCAGGACGTGCCAGCCTTGCGAGGTCTGGAAGGGCGGCGAGACTTCGCCCACGGGGGTGTTGGCAATGACCACCGGGAAGGGTTCGGCAAGATCATTCGGCGACACAAAGCCGAGATCGCCATTCTCCATCCGTGTGCGGGTGTCTTTGGAATGGTTGAACACCAGGCTTTCGAACGTCTCGCCCTGCTCGATGCGCTGGTAAAGCTCGTCCGCCTCCTCTTTGGTATCAACAAGGATGTGCGCCACCGAAACCTGGTCATTGGCCTGCTGCAAGCGGACCTGCTCGGCATACATCCGGTCGATCGCCTCTTCGGTCACCTGCTCAGACACCAGACTCTCGACCAGCAGGTTGCCCAGAATCCGCTCCTGCGCCATTTCGAGGCGCCGCTGGCTGGCGGGGTCGCGGTCGAGGGCCCGGCGGCGGGCTTCCTGGGCCATCAGCTTCTGGTCGACCAGCTGGTCCAGGACGATCCGGAACGCCTCGTCATCAGGTCCGAAGGTCTGCCCGGCGCTGATAAGCCCCCGGGCCACAGCCTCCAGTTCCACGTCACCGGTAAACACCGGATCGCCGTTGACATAGGCTGCGACAGTCTGATCCGGCGCGGCGATTTCGGCCTGCTGCGGCGCGGTCTGCTCGCACGCGGCAACGCCCGCCAACAGGGCCAGAGCGGCCAACGCGAACAAATGACCCGCTGAAATCAAAGGTCTGGCCGTCATGACAGGCACCCTCATCGACTGAGGGCGCCGCATTGACACCCTTTGGCGGCGTTCTTAAGTCTGCCCCGCGTGCTGGTCGAGTAGTTTCAGCCAGGGAAAGCGCGGTGGGAGTGGGTCTCAATATCCTGTAAGCTGCGCTTCAGGATTTTGGTATTTTTGTCCCCAAAACTGGTTGGTGCTGCTTCACATGCTTTCTATTGCCCGCAAGATATTCGGAACCGCCAACGAACGGAAACTCAAACCGCTGGTCGCCCGGGTGAACCGGATCAACGCGCTCGAGCCGATCATGGAAGCGCTGTCCGACCAATCGCTGAAGGGCAAGACCCAGGAATTCCGCAAGCGCCTTGCCGATGGCGCGACCCTCGACAGCCTGCTGGAAGAGGCTTTCGCAGTCGTTCGCGAAGCCGCCAAGCGCGCCAACAACATGCGCCACTTCGACGTCCAGCTGATGGGCGGGATGGTGCTGCACTCCGGCGCCATCGCCGAGATGCGCACCGGCGAAGGCAAGACCCTCGTCGCCACGCTCGCCGCCTATCTGAATGCCCTCGAGGGCAAGGGCGTGCATGTCATTACGGTCAACGATTACCTCGCCGCCCGCGATGCCGAATGGATGGGCCGCATCTATGGCGCCCTCGGCATGACCACCGGTACGATCATACACGGCGTCACCGACGAACAGCGCAAAGCAGCCTACGCCGCCGACATCACCTATGGCACGAACAACGAGTTCGGCTTCGACTACCTGCGCGACAACATGAAATACTCGCTGGACCAGATGGCCCAGCGCGGTCACCACTTCGCCATCGTCGACGAGGTCGACTCGATCCTGATCGATGAAGCGCGCACGCCGCTGATCATTTCCGGCCCGACCGATGACCGCTCGGACCTCTACATCAAGATCGACAGCCTGATCCCGCGCCTCGAACCGACCGATTTCGACCTCGATGAAAAGCAGCGCTCGGTCGTGTTCTCCGAGCCCGGCGTCGAGAAGATCGAGGCCTGGTTGTCCGAGCTTGGCCTGCTGGAAGGCTCACTCTGGGAGCCCGGCAATATCTCGCTGGTGCACCATTCGAACCAGGCCCTTCGCGCTCACAAGCTGTATGCGCGCGACAAGGACTATATCGTCAAGGACGGTCAGGTGATGCTGATCGACGAGTTCAACGGCCGCATGATGGAAGGCCGCCGCCTGTCCGAAGGCCTCCACCAGGCCATCGAGGCCAAGGAACGTGTCGACATCAAGCCCGAGAACGTCACGCTCGCCTCGATCACCTTCCAGAACTATTTCCGCCTCTACAAGAAACTCGCCGGCATGACCGGCACGGCGCTGACCGAGGCTGACGAATTCGCCGACATCTACAAGCTGGCTGTCGTTGATCTGCCCACGAACAAACCGATCCAGCGCCTGGATGAAGACGATGTCGTCTACCGGACGGCCAAGGCGAAGTATACCGAGATCGTCAAGGAAGTGAAAGCCGTCCACGCCAAGGGCCAGCCCCTGCTTCTGGGCACCGCCTCGATCGAGAAGTCCGAACTCCTGTCAAACCTGCTGACCGCGCAACGCATCCCGCACAAGGTGCTGAACGCGCGCTACCACGAGCAGGAAGCCTTCATCGTGGCCAATGCCGGCGTGCCCGGCGCGGTCACGGTGGCCACCAACATGGCGGGCCGCGGCACCGACATCCAGCTCGGCGGCAACCCCGACATGCGCCTCGCGCAGGAACGCACCGAGAAGGAAACCGCCCTCGGCCGCACGCTCTCCGACGGCGAGGTCTCGCTTCTTTCAGCCCAGATAAGGGCGGACATCGAGGTCAAGAAGAAGCAGGCGCTGGATGCCGGCGGCCTCTACGTTCTCGGTACGGAGCGCCACGAAAGCCGCCGAATCGACAACCAGCTGCGCGGACGCACAGGCCGTCAGGGTGACCCCGGAAAATCGAAATTCTACATCTCCATCGAAGATGACCTCATGCGCATCTTCGCCGCCGACCGGATGGACGCCGTCATGCGCCGCCTCGGCATCAAGGAAGATGAAGGCATCACCCACCCGTGGATGAACAAGGCGATGGAAACATCGCAGCGCAAGATCGAAGAGCGCAACTTCGAGATCCGCAAGAACGTCCTCAAGTATGACGACGTGATCAACGACCAGCGCAAGGCGATCTTCGAACAGCGCCTAGACTTCCTGCGCGCCGATGACGTGTCTGACACCATCGCCGACATGCGGGAATCCGTGATCGACGCGCTGGTCGCCCGCACGATGCCGGAAAAGGCGTATGCGGAACAATGGGATATTGAAGGCCTCGCCGAAGGCCTGCGCACCGATCTCGCGATCGACCTGCCGGTCAAGGAATGGGCCGCCGAAGAAGGCGTCGCCAACGAGGAAATCGCGGCACGGATCCTTAAAGCCGTCACCGAGCAGTACGAAAACCTGACCGCTCAGGTCGGCGTCCAGCAGATGCGCCGCATCGAGAAGCAGTTGCTGCTTCAGGTGCTGGACCTGCGCTGGCGCGAACACCTGCAGCATATCGACCAGCTGCGCTCGGTCATCCACCTGCGCTCCTACGGCCAGCGCGATCCGCTGAACGAGTTCAAGAGCGAAGCCTTCAACCTGTTCGACACGCTGCTCGGCGAGTTGCGCGCGACCGTGACCCGCTCGCTGATGCACATCCGCGTGCAGGCGGCCCC
>JBGSKU010000065.1:0-2473 GCA_041741055.1 Hyphomonas sp. | reverse complement strand
CAGTCGATCCCGGCGGCGGGGCGCGTCCAGTCGATGCGCTGGTCTTCGGCGTTGATCTTGGCCGCATAAGTCATGCCGTCTTCGGTTTGCGGAACGGGCTTGAGGCTGCCATCGGCGAGGCCGGCGAGCGCCCGGGGCGCGAGTTCTGCGGCGAGCGTTGCGAGCCGGTCGTGCAAGGTGCCGGCCGTGTCGGCCTGCGTGATCGGTGTGCGAACGGAGGCGAGAACGGGGCCGGTGTCGAGACCCGCTTCCATCATCATCGCGTCGATGCCGGTTTCTGTATCGCCCGCCATGATGGCGCGCTGGATCGGCGCAGCGCCCCGCCAGCGCGGCAGGATCGAGGCATGCATGTTGAGACAGCCAAGGCGCGGCGCGTCGAGGATCGGCTGCGGCAGGATCAGGCCATAGGCGACGACAACAGCGGCATCGAGATTCAGCGCTGCGAAAGCGGCCTGCTCGTCCGCCTTCTTCAGGCTCTTCGGCGTGCGCACCTCAAGACCCCGGCTATCGGCAAAGGCGTGAACGGGCGTGGGGGTCAGCTTCTTGCCGCGTCCGGCCGGGCGCGGCGGCTGGGAATAGACGCAGGCGATCTCATGACCGGCCTCGATCAGCGCTTCCAGCACGCCGACGGCAATGTCGGGGCTTCCCATGAAGGCGATGCGAAGGGCTCTTGTCATGCGCGCCGATCTATCGGCAATCGGGCGGCTTGGAAAGCGAGCCTAGTTCGCGTCTTCGCGGATGGCGCGGATCTTGGCCTTCTTCACCTTGTCGATGGCACGCTGGCGCTTCAGGCGCGAGAGATAATCGATGAACAGCGTGCCTTCGAGATGGTCCATCTCGTGCTGGATGCAAACGGCGTAGAGGTCTTCGGCCCACTCATCGACCGGGTTGCCGTTGTAATCGAGATACCTGATGCGGCAGCGGACCGGGCGCTCGACCTCGTCGAAGATGTCCGGAACCGAGAGGCAGCCTTCTTCATAGGGCTTCGTTTCCTCGACCGTTTCCACGATCTCGGGGTTCACGAAATAGCGCGGCGCCTTTTCCTCGTCCTCGCGGGCGAGGTCCATGACGATGATGCGCAGCGGCACGCCGATCTGGATCGCCGCCAGGCCGATGCCGGGGGCGTCGTACATGGTTTCCAGCATGTCATCCATCAGTGCGCGATGCGCGTCGGTGACGGGACCCACAACGGGCTTGGACACCTCTTTCAGGCGCGGATCAGGGACGGTGAGGATTTCGCGGATGGCCATGGAGGTCAGATATGCACGCCTTCCGTGTGCGTCAACGGGTCTATTCCGCCGACAGCGCCTTGCGCGGCGGCGGCAGGTCCAGCTCTCCGGTCGCCGCAGACGGGCGGGCGCGAGCCTCTATCTGCTTGGGTTCGGCGGGCGTTTTGGCCGGCGGGGCGATCGACAGCTCCTCAAACCGGCGCAGCGTGGGCATCACGCGCTTGTCCACCGAGCCCATGACGTCATTGAAGGCATCGACCGATCCGTTGAGGGATTTGCCGAGCTTCTGCATGTGCTCCAGCATCTTGCCGATGCGCAGGTAAAGCTCGGCGCCCAGTTCGGCCGCCTCCATCGCATTGGCGTTCATCTCGTGCTGGCGCCAGAGATGGGCGACCGTGCGGGCAAGCGCGATCAGCGTCGTCGGCGTCGTCACGATGACCGATTTGGCCATCGCCTTCTCGATCAGGTCCGGCGCATGTTCGAGGGCGGCGGCGAAGAAATTCTCGCCGGGAATGAACATGGCCACATAGTCGAACCGGTTGCCGAGATTGGACTGGTAGTCCTTCGAGGAGAGCAGGTTCACATGGCGCTGCACGCTGGCGGCATGGGACTTGAGATGGGCCCCGCGCTGGGCGGGGTCATCGGTGCCGGTTGCGGCCATGTAGGCGTCCAGAGACACTTTTGAATCGATCACGATCTGGCGATCACCCGGCAGGCGGATGATCGCGTCCGGGCGCTGACGGCCGCCCTCCCCCTGTTCGCTGACCTGCTCGGAGAAGTCGCAATGCTGGGACAGGCCTGCCTGCTCCATCACGTTGCGCAGCGTCATCTCGCCCCAGCGCCCGCCACCTTTCGGCGCGGTCAGCGCGCTGACGAGTTTGCCGGTCTCGGCCGTGTGCACCTTCAGGCTCGCATGGATCGCCTCAACTTGTTCCTTCAGCGCAGACTTGTCTTCGGTGCGCACTTTCTCGAGCGCGTCAACGCGCTGGCGGAAGGTTTCGAAATTCTCGCCGATGGGTTTCATCAGCTCGGTCAGCTGACCCTTGGCGCCTTCCTTGTGTTTCTCGAAGGTCTCGTTGGCGAGTTGCAGGAACTGGACATTGGCGCGCGCCAGAACGCCCTGCGCCATCTCGGCGAACTTGCGTTCCTCCTCATCGCTGCGCGCCTGGGCAGCAGCGAGCTTCAACTCAGCCTCGCGGGCGACCGCTTCGGCCGTGCGGGCGCGCTGGCCGTTGCGCTCGGCT
>JBGSKU010000064.1:0-4726 GCA_041741055.1 Hyphomonas sp. | reverse complement strand
CATCTGGAAAGCCGCGTCGTTCACCTTGAATCGGAACTCGCCAAAGCCGTCGCAGCGCCGCCGCCGGCTGCACCTGCCGCGCTTGCGGCTGCTCCGGCCGAAGCCGCGGAAGAGGCCGCGAAGAAGGATTTTGAGATCAATTTTCTTCGCACCCGCGTCGCCGGGTTGGAAGCGGAACTCGCCGCGGCGCCAGCGCCGTCAGCGGTTCAAGCGGCAAAGGCTGAACCCGTTGCGGCAATGGTTGCCGAGACATCTGCGCCGGTGGAAGAAGAGATTGCCCGGCTGCGTTGGCGCGTCCGCTTCCTTGAGGGGCGCCTTGCCTATTTCGAGGGTGATGGCGAGCAGAGCGAAAGCGCCGACGAGTCAGCGGATCCGGCCGAAGCCGCGTTCGAAGAGGATGCCGAACCGGAACCTGCGCCGCGCGCCTCCGAAAAAATCTTCGAGCAGCTCGAAGCCGCCGACCAGATGGCCGAGGCCGATGTGGCGCAAGAGATCGCGCGCGAACGTCCATTGGCAATGGAGCGGCCGGTTGACGGCAAGCCCGACGACCTGACGCTGATCGGCGGCATTGGTCCGAAGATTCAGGATGTGCTCAACTCGCTTGGCATCTGGCACTTTGATCAGATCGCGGAATGGACGCCGGAAAACATCGCCTGGATCGATGAATACCTGAGCTTTGCGGGCCGCATCACGCGCGAAGGCTGGGTCGAGCAGGCGGCCGTGCTGGTCGATGAGGCCGCCGACGCCTGAGACTCAAGGGTGTTCAGAACGGGTTCAGTGCGTCGTTCCTAGACTGGCGACCAGTGACCAGCCTGTTTGCAAATCGGGTTGCAAGCGGTACGTTCAGACTCAAGTTGGTCGCAGGAGATGGACCTCATGATTAGTGACTTTGAATTCGGCGAAGAATTTGACAGCGCGCTTTTGGCGAACGCACCGAAGGTGCGCCTCTCGCGGCGCGGCATCATCATGGGCCTCGCTGCAGGAACGGTGTTCCCCTTCGTTTCGGGATGCACAACCAACGCAGCGACGGGCGCCAGCCAGCTGCTGCTGTTTGGCGATGATCAGGTCGCAAGCATGGCGGCAACCGCCTGGACAGATATGAAAGCGCAGACGCCGCAGACCTCGAACTCGAAATTGAAAAGCCGCGTGCTTTCGATTTGGGACCGGACGATCAACGGCGCTGTGAAGGAAGGCCATATCAGCCCGACCGCGCAGTGGGACGTGGCGGTGTTTGACACCGACGACGTCAACGCATTCGTCATGCCGGGCAACCGGGTGGGCGTTTACCGCGGTATCACCGAGCTGACGGAAAACGATGACCAGCTCTCCTCGGTGCTGGGCCACGAAACCGGACACGTTGTCGGCAAGCATGCTGCCGAGCGGCTTTCGGTATCGACTGCGGCGCAGGTCGGCTTGATGGCCGGGCAGATCGCCGTCGCGTCATCGGATGAACTGTCCAAGTATGGCGCGGCGATCTGCGCACTCGGCGGCGCGGCTGTGCAATTTGGCGTGATCCTGCCGTACAGCCGCAATCATGAGCTGCAGGCCGACAAGCTCGGCGTCGATTACATGCACCAGGCTGGATATGACGTGAAACAGTCGGTGAGGCTGTGGGAGCTGATGGACGCCCAGTCCAAGGGCCAGCGCCCGCCGGAGTTCATGTCCACGCACCCCGATCCGGTCCGCCGGGCCGAAGAGCTGCGCAACTACATCAACGCGCGCGGTTATGCGCTGATCTAGGTCCCGGCACCTCAATCAGGCCCAAAACCCCGGTTGGCCCCGCCAACCGGGGTTTTTCATGGGTCTCGCTTGACCGGGCAGGGGCTTTGCGTCATACGCCCCGCTTCCGCGGGAGGCTGCCAGCCGTACCGAGGAGCCTCGATATCAACCGGGCGGATCGAAAGACCACCGCCCCTTAGCCAACGTTGTGAGGACAAAATGGCGAAGAAACTCCTGGGGCAGATCAAGCTCCAGATCCCGGCCGGCAAGGCCAACCCGTCGCCGCCAGTGGGCCCGGCCCTTGGCCAGCGCGGTATCAACATCATGGAATTCTGCAAGGCGTTCAACGCCCGTACGCAGGGCATGGAAGAAGGCATCCCGACCCCGGTCGTGATCCAGTATTACCAGGACAAGTCGTTCACGTTCGTCACCAAGACGCCGCCGGCATCGGTTCTGCTCAAGAAGGCCGCTGGCCTGAAACTGGGCAAGAAGCCGGCTTCGGGCGCCAAGAAGCCGGGTCACGAGTCCCCGGGCAAGGTGACGATGGACCAGGTCCGCGAAATCGCGAAGGTCAAGATGGCCGACCTGAACGCCAACGACCTGGATGCTGCCACCAAGATCATTGCCGGCTCTGCCCGTGCGATGGGCCTGCGGGTTGAGGAGTAATCACCATGGCAAAAGGAAAACGTACCCGCGCCATCGCGCAGACGATCGACGCCACCAAGGCCTACACGATCGCCGAAGCCGTGAAGCTCGTGAAATCGAACGCCAAGGCGAAGTTTGACGAGTCGATCGAAATTGCCGTGAATCTCGGCGTCGATCCGAAATATGCCGACCAGCAGGTCCGCTCGGTCGTCAGCCTGCCGGCAGGTACCGGCAAGAACGTTCGCGTTGCCGTGTTCGCCAAGGACAAGAAGGCCGAGGAAGCCACCGCTGCCGGCGCCGACATCGTTGGTGCAGAAGACCTGTTCGAGAAGGTCAATGGCGGCTTTATGGACTTCGACCGCGTCATTGCGACCCCCGACATGATGGGCCTCGTCGGTCGTCTCGGTAAGGTGCTCGGCCCGCGCGGCCTGATGCCGAACCCGAAAGTCGGCACCGTGACCCCGAACGTCGGTCAGGCCGTCAAGGACGCCAAGGGCGGCGCGATCGAGTTCAAGGTCGAAAAAGCCGGTATCGTTCACGCTGGCATCGGCAAGGCGAGCTTTTCCGACGCCGACATCGAACGTAACGTCAATGCGTTCCTCTCGGCGGTGGTCAAAGCCCGTCCGTCGGGCGCGAAAGGCACCTTCGTGCGCAAGATCTCGCTCTCGTCCACCATGGGCGGCGGTGTGACGATCGACCTGGCCGAAGCCAAGGGCTGAGGCCTGGCCACAGGTTCAGCCTGATCCCAAAAAACCCGGTGTCTGCGTTGGCGGGCGCCGGGTTTTTTCTGGCCGAAGAAAAAAGCGGGCGGGGGGTTGCGGACCGGTGGAAAAAGCGTTAATGCCCGCCGCTTGACGGGAGTTCGCCGATGTGTATTCGGGGGACTCCCGTTTCCTGTCACAGACCATAGGCCTTTCCTTTCCGGAAAGCCAAGGGCCGCAAGGCCACCTATGCAGACGGGGTGAGGCGTAGATACGGTTCGGAATTTTCTGGAATTTTTCCGGAAAAGGCTTAGCCGGACAGGCCAATCCCTGGGCAGGCGCTGGATGCCGCAAGGCGGAAGGCGATTACCAGGGCGGCCGGATGGTCCGGACGCCTCAATGGAGACCCGCAATGGATAAAGCTGGAAAAAGCGCGGCTCTCGACACCCTGAAAGGGGTGTTCGAACAGTCGGGCGCGGTCATCGTGACCCACTATACCGGTCTGACCGTAGCGGAAATGACGAAGCTGCGTGGCATGCTCCGCAAGGACGGCGCGCACTTCAAAGTGGTCAAGAACCGCCTGGCGAAAATCGCCCTCGGCGGAGTTGGCGGCGACAAGGCTCAAGACCTCTTCCAGGGTCCTGTGGCCATCGCTTACTCACCGGATCCGGTGTCGGCTGCAAAAGCGGCTGACGAGTTCTCGAAGGAAAATTCGAAACTCGTGATCATCGGTGCGGTGATGGGCGATCAAGTGCTGGACGCCAAAGGCGTCGAAGCCCTTGCGAAGCTGCCGTCTCTCGACCAACTGCGTGGCAAGATCATCGGCCTCGTTCAGGCTCCGGCGACGAAAATCGCTGGCATCCTGCAAGCGCCGGCTTCGCAACTTGCCCGCGTCGTGTCCGCGTATGCGTCGAAAGACGCTGCGTAGGCTACTCGTTTTCGCAACCAACGACCTTAACAACCGAACCAAACAACAGGACATATAACCATGGCAAATCTTGACAAGATTGTCGAAGACCTCTCGGCTCTGACCGTTCTCGAAGCTGCTGAGCTGGCGAAACTTCTCGAAGAAAAGTGGGGCGTCTCTGCGGCTGCTCCGGTCGCAGTTGCGGCTGCTGGCGGCGGCGCCGCTCCGGCTGCGGCTGCTGAGGCCCAAACCGAGTTCGACGTCGTTCTCACCGATGCCGGTGGCAAGAAGATCGAAGTCATCAAACTCGTTCGCGAAGTCGTTCCTTCGCTCGGCCTGAAAGAAGCCAAAGACCTCGTCGAAAGTGTTCCGAAAACCATCAAAGAAGGTGTTTCGAAAGCCGACGGCGAAGCAATGAAGAAGAAGTTCGAAGACGCAGGTGCAAAAGTCGAACTGAAGTAAGCGCCTCACGGCGTGTGTCCGGGCAGCGTTCGCGCGAGGCGTTGCCCAGTCCAGGATTAGCGCGGCGGTCTCCTTTTGGGACCGCCGCGTGCTCGCGTTTCAAACTCCGGCTTGCCGCCAGTCCTGGCGGCGCCGACAAAATGGGAACTTGGGATGGCACTCTCCTTCACGGAAAAGAAACGTATCCGCAAAAACTTCGGCCGCATTCCCGAAGCCATCGAAATGCCAAACCTGATCGAGGTTCAGCGCGAGTCCTACGAAGCCTTCCTCCAGATGAACACGCCGCGCGACA
>JBGSKU010000063.1:0-2021 GCA_041741055.1 Hyphomonas sp. | reverse complement strand
AGGAACACGCCACCAGGTGGCTATGGACTTACAACAACCAGCGCCCGAACATGGGCATCGGCGGCATCACCCCCGCCATGAAACTGAAACTTGCCGCGTGAAGTCCAGAAATCCGGCCGCTTAAAAATGGGATGATTACCGAGACTCCATGGCGATCCCTGACGACTCTTTTAAACTCCGCGAGTGGCGCGCGGTCGATATCATTTTCTTGTACCGGCTTTTTGAACCGGGAAAAGAAAGTGCGGGATCGTTTCTGTTCTTCGTCGCGGTTCTCTTTGATATAGGCCAATATTGGAATGTTGCTTTCAACCGCGGTCTGCCATTCCAGTTCAGTGATGGATAGTCTATGTCCCTCAGGAATAAATCCATAGCGTTCAGCCAGCACCAGTATGAACAGATTTGAAGAACGCACTTTGTTGACGCATTCTTGGATGGGCTCTTCCGCAAAACTCCCAAAGTGCTCCATGCCAACGTACTGAAGCGACATTCTATGAATGGCCTGCTCAATTGCCCGGCGCTCGTCCTGCAAGTCGACAAAGGTAGAGCTTAAAAAAATCCGCAACTAGCCGCCCCCCACATAGCTATCTAAGACTCTGGTCCATCGTTGTCGATGGACTTTGATCTCAGACGCTCGCTGGCGCGAACCTTGACGCTTTCGGAGCGCAGCTGGCCGCAGGCAGCGAGGATGTCGCGCCCGCGCGGGGTGCGGATGGGGGAGGCGTAGCCGGACCGGTTCAGGATCTCGGCGAAGGCCTCGATCGTGTCCCAGCCAGAACACTCATACGGGCTGCCCGGCCAGGGGTTGAACGGGATCAGGTTGATTTTCGCCGGCACACCCTTCAGCAGGCGGACGAGATCGTGCGCCTCGGCGATGGTGTCGTTGACGCCTTTGAGCATGACATACTCGAAGGTCACGCGGCGTGAGTTGCCCACGCCGGGGTAGGCGCGGATGGCATCGAACAGTTCGGCAAGGTTGTACTTGCGGTTGATCGGCACGAGTTCGTTGCGCAGGTCGTCATTCGTCGCGTGCAACGAGATGGCGAGCATGGCGTTGGTGCGTGCGCCGAGTTCGGGGATCTTTGGCGCAACCCCGGCGGTGGAGACCGTGATGCGGCGCCGTCCGATGGCGAGCCCGTCGCCGTCGGAGATCGTGTCGATGGCCTCGGCAATGTTGTCGAGATTGTAGAGGGGCTCGCCCATGCCCATGAAGACGATGTTGGTGAGCAGGCGGTCTTCCTCCGCGCTCGGCCATTCGCCGAGGGCGTCGCGGGTGATCAGCACCTGCTGGACGATTTCAGCGGCGGTGAGGTTGCGCACCAGGGCCTGCGTGCCAGTGTGACAGAAGGTGCAGTTCAGGGTGCAGCCCACCTGACTGGAGACACAAAGGGCGCCGGCCTTGCCGACATCGGGAATGTAGACGCTTTCGCCTTCGACGCCGGGGGCGAAGCGGGTGAGCCATTTCTGGGTACCGTCTTTCGAGACCTGGTGGTCGGTGATTTCGGGGCGCGCGAGCGTGTAGGTGTCCGCAAGGCGCGCGCGCAGGTCTTTCGCGATATCGGTCATCACCGAGAAATCGCGGGCGCCGAAATGGTGAATCCAGCGGCGCAGCTGCTTGGCGCGCATGCCCGCCTGTTTACCGTCCAGGCCCAGCGATTCCATTTCGGCCTTGAGGGCGGGAATCGACAGGCCGGCCAGCGTGCGGGGGCCGGGCTGGGGCGCGGGGCGCCGGGAAAGATCGAGGGTCGTGCTCATCGGCGGGCCTATATCATGGGCGGCCGATTAAGGAAAACCCGCCCAACATGGACGGATTTTAAGCCTCAGGTTTCCTGCAAGAGCCTTATTCTGACCTAGATTCAGGGTGATTTCCGGCTTCGTTGGGCTGGGTTCAGGTCGGATGCGGCACAAGCTCGGCCAACAGTTTCATGCAAGGGAGTCCAAGACATGAAGAAGTACGCACTTATTGCCGTCGCCCTCGTCCTGCCGCTGGTCCAGGCCTGCCAGACCGGTCCGAGCCAGCGCGT
>JBGSKU010000062.1:0-2005 GCA_041741055.1 Hyphomonas sp. | reverse complement strand
TCCGGCGGGCGAGGCCATTCCGGAGACAGGATCGACGGCCGCGATCGCCTTCGACGCCGCCGCGCTGCATGTGATGGAGGGCTGATGCGCGACGCCCCGGCCATCCTTCGCGACAAGGGTCTCGCGGATCGGCTGAGCGCCACGTTCTGGCGGCGCCCGACCTTCTTTCTCGGACTTCTGCTTTTCGCGCCGCTCCTCTGGCTGGGCGTCGTCTATCTCGGGTCGCTGGCGGCGCTGCTGTTGCAAAGCTTCTATTCCATCGACGAGTTTTCCGGCGTCGTGAAAGAGGAATTCACCCTCAAGACCTATGCCGAGCTGTTTCGCGCGCAGAACCTCGACATCATCGTCCGCACGCTCCTGATGGCCGCCGCCGTCACCCTCGGCTGCACGCTGATTGCCTTCCCCGTCGCCTACTTTGCCGCCCGCTTCGCACGGGGCCGGTGGAAGGCCTTGTTCTACCTCGGCGTCATGCTGCCGCTCTGGTCGTCCTATCTGGTCAAGGTCTATGCCTGGAAGCTGATCCTTGCGAAGGAAGGCATCATTACTTGGGCGGCCGCCGGAACCGGGACCGAGTTCCTGCTGAACGCCGTCCTGGCGCTGCCGAGCGTCGGGGGAAACTCGCTTTCGACCTCGCAACTCGGCACCTTCATCGTCTTTGTCTATATATGGCTGCCCTACATGATCCTGCCGATGCAGGCCGCGCTTGAGCGGGTGCCGGTCTCGATGCTGGAAGCCTCGGCCGATCTCGGGGCGTCGCGCGCGCAGACGTTCCGCACGGTGATCCTCCCCCTGGCGTTGCCGGGCGTGATTGCCGGGTCGATCTTCACCTTCTCGCTGACCTTGGGCGACTACATCATCCCCCAGATCATCGGCACGTCGGTGCGCTATATCGGTCTCGCCGTCTATCAGTTCCAGGGCACGGCTGGGAACATCCCGCTCGCCGCAGCTTTCGCGGCCGTGCCGATCGTCATCATGCTGGTCTACCTGACCATCGCCAAACGCATGGGGGCGTTCGATGCACTCTGATCGCGCCTCGCTTGGCCTGAAGCTCGCCGCCTTCGCGGGACTTCTCTTCCTGCACCTGCCGATCGTCCTGATCTTCCTCTACGCCTTCACGACCGAGGAAAAGAGCTATCAGTTCCCGCCGCCGGGCCTGACGCTGAAATGGTTTGGCGTGGCATGGAACCGCCCCGATATCTGGCCGCCCCTCATCCTGTCGCTCGAGGTCGCGGCGGTGGCGACGGTCCTTGCCATGATCCTCGGCACGCTCGTCTCGGCCGCAATGGCGCGGTCGAGCTTCTTCGGGAAGGAGCAGATCTCGCTTCTGATCCTGCTGCCCATTGCGCTGCCGGGCGTCATCACCGGCATGGCACTGCGCTCGGCCTTCTCGGTGATGGACATTCCCTATTCGGTCTGGACCATCATTCTCGGTCACGCGACCTTCTGCATCGTCATCGTCTACAACAACGCGGTGGCCCGATTCCGGCGGATCTCCGGCGGCATTCTCGAAGCCTCCGCGGATCTTGGCGCGAACGGGTTTCAGACCTTCCGCCATGTCCTCCTGCCCAATCTCGGCTCGGCGCTTCTGGCGGGCGGGATGCTCGCCTTCGCGCTCAGCTTCGATGAGGTGATCGTGACCACCTTCACCGCGGGGCAGCAGTCGACCCTGCCGATCTGGATGCTGGAGGAACTTGTCCGCCCGCGGCAGCGGCCCGTCACCAACGTGGTCGCCATCGTGGTCTTCGCGGTGACGTTCCTGCCCATACTGGGCGCCTATTACCTGACCCGCGACGGCGACCACACCGCCGGCGCCGGCAAATGAGGGAGTGACACATGACAAAGTTCGACACCACGCTTCTGATCGGGGCCGATTTCCAGCTTGGGCAGGAAACGCCGGAACCGATCCTGAACCCGCGCAGCGGTGCCTTGATCCTCGACGTCCCAGAGGCCTCGTCGGCGCAGATCGACAGCGCGGTCGTGGCGGCGCGGAAGGCTTTTGCGGGCT
>JBGSKU010000061.1:0-7434 GCA_041741055.1 Hyphomonas sp. | reverse complement strand
TGGAGGCGGTATAGAAGGGGTGAACGGCGGCCACGACCGCGCCATCGAGCGCCGTGTAAAGCTCGCGCCATTCACGGGTTGGCACGACCGCGCCGGCCGCGAGCCCGAGCGGCTCGAGCATGCGCCCGATGATAACCGGATCGGCCGGGAACATTTCGCCAAGCAGCGTGACTTTGGGCAGATCGGCCGTGTCGTTGGCCGCGCGCTGGACGGGCCCGGTCAGAGCCTCCTTGCGTGCATAGGCGAGCATCGCGCCGGCGAGCACATCCTTGGCTTCCGCATGCGTCGGCACGCCGAAGCCCGGCACATCGATGCCGATGATCCGCACACCGTTGATCTCGTCCGGCAGCAGGCGCAGCGGCACGCCTGAGGCGGTGGGCACGCAGAGGTTCGTGATCACGATCGTATCATAGAGCGCCGGATCAGCGGTCTTCTCGACGGCTTCCTTGATGTCCTCGAACAGCTTGCCGGTGACGAGCGTCTCGGAATTGAAGGGCACATAGCCGACCGAGCGCTTGGCGCCGTAGAAATGCGACGTGAAGGTCAGGCCGTAGACGCAGCAGGCCGAGCCCGAGAGAATTGTTGCCGTGCGGCGCATGCGCAGGCCGACACGCAGGGAGCCGAACGCCGGGCACATGCTCTGCGGCTGGTCATGCGGGCCTTGCGGATAGTCTTTCGCGTACTGATCAAGCACCTCGCTCTTGCCGGTAGCTTTCGCGGCCTTGAGCATTTCTTCCTTGCCGCCATGGCAGCCGGGCGCCTCGGCCACGGGCGCAGCCTCGGCCTTGGCCGTCATCGGGAGAACGACCGGCTGAACCGGGCGCTCACGATGCTCAAGGAGGGTGCGCCTGGAGGCCATCGTGATCAGATTTCCTCGTACACGACTTCAAGCGAGCGCTTCTCGGCCTCGGCGATGCCGCACATGTCGGCAACCGTGGCGGGCTCAAGCACGATGTCGCCGCCCGTATCCTTGGACGAGAACAGGCCGAGCAGGCCGTCCGACGTCAGAGGATTCGGACGGTTCGGAATCGAGCCGTGGATATTGGCAGCCAGTTCGGAGAACAGCGGCCCCCATTCGGAGGTGCCGGTGCCGACGATCTGGTAATTGGCCGACTTGCGGCGGATGTCGTCATTGGCGGGAATGGTGGCGAGCACCGGGATGCCAACCGCATCGGCAAACGCAGCGGCCTCACCGGTACCGTCATCGCGGTTGATGACCATGCCGGCCACGCCGACATTTCCGCCCATCTTGCGGAAGTATTCGACCGCCGAGCAGACATTGTTCGCGACATAGAGCGATTGCAGGTCGTTCGAGCCGACGACGATCACCTTCTGGCACATGTCGCGGGCAATCGGCAGGCCGAAGCCGCCGCAGACCACGTCGCCCAGGAAGTCGAGCAGCACATAGTCGAAATCCCACTCATGGAAGCCGAGCTTCTCGAGCAGTTCGAAGCCATGGATGATGCCGCGCCCGCCGCAACCGCGGCCGACTTCGGGTCCGCCGAGTTCCATGGCGAAAACGCCATAACGCTTGAAGCAGACATCGCCGATGGCGACTTCCTCGCCGGCGAGCTTCTTCTTCGAGGAGGTCTCGATGATTGTCGGGCAGGCCTTGCCGCCGAAGAGCAGCGAGGTCGTATCGGATTTCGGATCGCAGCCGATCAGAAGAACCTTCTTCCCCTGCTCCGCCATCATGCAGCTGAGATTGGCCAGCGTGAAGCTCTTGCCGATGCCGCCCTTGCCGTAGATCGCGATGATCTGCGTATCTTTCTTGACCGGGCCCGTTGCGACCGGATCAGGTTCGGTTGCGGCTTCCGCACGAAGCGCGTCGGCATAGTCGGTTCCTGCATGGCGAGGCGTCAGGCGCAGGTCGTCAGACATCGGATGAACCCCAATCAATGATCATTTTCAGGCAGGAAGGATCGCAAAACGCTGTCTCGTAGGCGCCGGCGGCCTCCTCGAACGGGGCGACATGCGTCACAAGTCCCTCAAGCGGCAGACGGCCTTCACGCACCAGCGCTACGACCGCTTCGAGATCGGAGGGGCGCCACTCGGCGGCAACGCGGACGCGCATTTCCTTACGGAATGCGAGCGGAAAACTGAAAGACGGTCGTGCGGCGTAGAAGCCAGCCAGGCAAATCTCGGCGCCGTGGGCCGCATGAGGCAGGATCTTGTCGATGATATCGGCATCGCCGCTCATGTCGCAGATCGACGTGTAGTCGCGGCGCAGATCATCATGCGGCGCGATGACCGGAATGTCGGCGCCTTCGCGGCGAGCCGCGTTGATTTCCCAGACAACGGGGTTTCCGCCGAGCGCGATGACGAGCCGCGCGGTCAGACGTCCCAGAACGCCGTACCCGACAATCAGGTCAGGAAGCGGGCCATTGGCGACGGCGTGGTAGGCGGTTGCGGCGAGCGCGAGCAGAACGCCGTTGCGTGGCTCGGCCATGTGGATCGTGTGGGCCTTTTCGGCCGGCACGACGAGGCGCGATGCGGTGGCACCGAACAGTCCGTGAGCGTCTTCATAGCAGCGCGCGCCGGGCACGAAGACCAGCTCGCCGACCCGCTCCGGCGCCGATACAGCGTGAACAATCCGGCCGACGGCTTCGTAGCCAGGAACCAGCGGATAACCCATGCCCGGAAAGGCCGGCATATCGCCAGACCACATCAAGCGCTCAGTGCCTGTGCTGACGCCGGACCAAAGGGTCTCGACAACGACATCGGCGGGTCCGGGAAGTTTCAGGGCAAGACTTTTGACGGTGACGGAGCGATTGCCGCCAAACACGACGGCGTTGCCCCTTAGTTGGAGTCCGGCGTGCGCGTTGGCGCGTGGTCCCCGCGCGGGCAAACCGGGTTGTGAACCCTGCGACTCGATGACGCCCGTTCTCATGAGTGTCATACTAGATAGACAGTGATAAGTGTCAATGCAGATTTACGATTTTCGCGCTCGGACGTCGGAGCGGCGATATGCGTCAGGACGCCAGGATGGCGCTGACGAGTAGCGGTTGCGCCGTTCTCAACATCTTCACGTCCCGGAATCCGGCTTCGTTGAGCAGGGCTTCCAGCTCCTCCGGACGGCGCGGCGCGCCCCGGCCCATCGCCCAGAGGTAAAGTCCGAAATAGGCGTCTGCCATGGCTTCCGCGCCCTTGAAGCCGGCCATCGGTTCGGCAATCAGCAACCGTCCCCCGGGCGCAAGTGCGCGCCGGATGGAGGACAGCAGAAGTCTCACCGCCCGGTCATCGTGATCGTGCACAACGCGGACAAGGGTCACGAGGTCTGCACCCTCCGGCAACGGCTCGCGCAGCATGTCCCGTGGCACGATTTGTATGCGGTCCTGCATCGCGCCGCCGCTGAACCTCGCCTCGGCCAGCTTTGCGACCGGTGGCAGATCGACGAGTATCAGGCCTAGCGTCGGATGCGCCTTGCCGACAGCCGACAGAAAGGCGCCGAGACCGCCACCCACGTCCATGACGGACCTGTGCCGGCTGAAATCGTAGGCGTCGAGAACATCGCGCGCGATCAAAGCCTGGGTCTCTGCCATCAGCGCGGAATAGGCCTGCGCGTCGTGCTCTGCTGCCGAGGCGTCGTAAGCCCAGAAGCGCGACAGCTCAGTATCGGTCCGGCGCGCTCGCAAAAGCGCGAGTGGGTCTGCAATGTCCCGGTAGAAGGCCTTGTGATGGCGCACCATGGCGAAAACGGACGGATTGCCCAACAGCGCCGCCCCTGCTTCGCCCAGCGCAAACAGACCGTCGGATTGTTCACGCACGAGATCCAGCGCCGCCGCTGCGCGCAGGAGGCGCAAGGTGCCTTCATATGGCAGTCCACACCGATCTGAGATTTTCAGCGTACCGAGCGGAGCCGCGCGAATGATCTCGAGCAACCGCAATTCGACGACGGCCAACAGGACCTGCGAATAGACAAATCCTGCGACCAGATCGAAACTCGTCTTCGCCTTGCGGCGGGCGAGGCTTCGGGTCAGCGGGTTACGGGCGGCCCAAGCCTGGAACCTGGGATCCGAGATCAGCCGGTTGCGCCAGGCGGCGAAACGGTCCGCGAGGCTCATGGCGCCACCCTCCGCCAGCAGCCTGTCAGGCGACGTTTCGCAAAAGGCTTTTGGGCATCAGCCGGGCTGCCTGGCCATGCACGATCTCACGCAAGGCCGGCGCTCCGGCGCATTGCGGGATCGAGTCCGAAGCGTCGGCGATCAACCCTTTCAGCCGTGCAATGGCGCCCGCGATACCGAAATTCTGAACTGCGTTCGGACGCAGGTGTGACGCATCCTGCCCCGCCGGCTTTCCGAGCTCGTCCTCGTCGAGCAACACATCGCGAAGATCATCCGCCACCTGGTAAGCTTCGCCCAGCCGTTCGCCAAGCGCCCGCCAGGGCGCAGGGTCCAGCCCTGCCGCCGCAGCACCTGACATCGACGCTGCGACGAACAACGCACCCGTCTTTGCCTGGTGATACGCGCTGAGATCGATCGTCCGCTCGCTCTCCCAGGCCTGCCCGGCAACGATTCCGCGCGGCGTGCCGACTGCGTCGATCAGAATGCCCATCAGCGGCGCCAGAAGGTGAGGTGAACTGCAGCTTTCGCGCAGCAACGTGTCAAACGCCATGACGATCAGGGCATCGCCGGCCAACACAGCAAGGGGTTCGCCAAAAGCCGTATGCACCGACGGTTTTCCCCGCCTTATGTCGGCACCGTCAAAAGCGGGAAGGTCATCGTGAACCAGCGACGCGCAGTGCATGAGTTCCAGCGCCGCCCCGGCGCCAAGCGCCGCTTCGAAGCCCTGCCCTTCCCCGCAGGCTGCCGCGACCGCGGCGCAGAGCTTTGGCCGCACCCTTGCCCCTCCCGGGAAAACAGCATGGCGAATGGCCTGCCCAAGCAAAGGCGGTGCACCGGGTCCTTCGCCGGTCGATACCGACCGTTCGAGAACCCTTTCAATCAAGGCATCTGCGTCCATGGGGCCTCCTGCGTGTCATCTTATGTTGTCATTCTTGACTGTCAAACTGAATTGACGTTTCTTGTTTTCAAGAGGGAGAGCGGATGGCAAATGCGAAACCGGCGGCCGTGCCGGCTCATCCCCGCTTTGATCCGACCACACCGCCGGGTGGCTACACCTGGTGGTACGCGGATGGCTTGAGCCATGACGGCGACTACGGATTCACGCTGATCGCGTTCGTCGGCAGTGTCTTTTCGCCGTATTACGCCTGGTCCGGGCGCCGCGATCCCTACAATCACTGCGCCATCAATCTTGCGCTTTACGGACGTGATCGCCGCCGCTGGACGATGACCGAACGCGGCCGAAACGATCTGCAAACGGATGGAAGCAGTCTGGCCATCGGGCCAAGTTCACTCAGATGGGATGGCGACACCCTCGTGATCGATATCGCGGAACACGGCATGCCTGTTCCATGGCCCGTGCGCGGCCAGATCCGGCTGACGCCGCAAAATCTGAACAGCGAGGTCTACAAGCTCGACAGTGCGGGCCTCCACAGCTGGCAACCGATCGCCCCTTCGGCCTCGGTCGAACTGGAATTTACCCAGCCGCGTCTGCGTTGGCGTGGCAACGGCTATCTCGACTCGAATCGTGGGCCCTCTCCGCTTGAAGGCACATTTCGCTATTGGGATTGGTCGCGCGTTCACGCTGAAGACGGCAGGACGGCGATCCTCTACAACACCCAGGAACGTAATGGCACCGAACGCAGCCTCTGCCTGAAATTCGAGCCTGACGGTACGTGCTCCAGTTTTGAACCGCCGCCCAAGGCACACCTGCCTGCGACCCGTATTTTCAGGATCAAGAGGATGACGCGTTCAGGCAGCGGGAGAGGCGTGCGTCTCGGGCGGACGCTTGAGGACACGCCGTTCTACAGCCGTTCCATTATCGAAAGCGATATTCTCGGCGCGCGCGCGACCGGCATGCATGAGAGCTTTGACGGCGACCGTCTTGCGGCGCCGCTCGTGAAATTGATGCTGCCTTTCAGGATGCCGCGAAGGCCTGTTCAAAAGTAGCGCTCAGGTCCTGCGCTCTCTTTCCGCCTGCGCCGATTCTTCGGCTTCCCGTTTACGGACATCGCGGTTGAGACTGAACAGCTCCCAGACACCCCAGGCCAGCGCCGAGCCGCTGAAAATGATCAGTTCGAGGAAGAAGATGCCGTTCATGGCGGAGCCTCATCCATTGCCCGGATAGAGCGCGCGCTGCTCAAGCCGCAGGAACAAGTCGATTGCCCATGGCGCCGTGCCAGCCTTTGGCGGCTCAGGAAAGGGCGCGGGCGGGGGCGCAACGGACATGACCGCGTCGATAAGGAACGCACAAGCCGCAGCGGGCGGTGCAGCAGGGTCTGCCTCCGTCGGGCGCGCTGGAATGAAAGACCCTGCGGCGAGGGCAATCTTCCGCCGCTTCGAGACAACCGCGCGCTGGCCGATCGTGTCGTGTCCGGCCCGCGCAATCTGAGCGCCGATCTCGGAATAGATCGCCGCCGCCGCGCGGATTGCCGGGCGACAGCCTTCCGGAAGAAAGGCGATCCCATTGATGCCAGCGGCATAGAGTGGCTGCGCCGCGTCCAGCATCCGCGCTGTCAGAACGCGAACCCGGTCATCCGCTTCACTCAGCGTTGCAAGATCTTCAGCAGACAGATCCACCTCGCGCAACCAGGCTGTGGGCAGGTAACAACGACCGGCCCGGGCGTCCTCTCCGATGTCGCGCGCGATATTGGTGAGCTGCATCGCCAGACCCAGATCGCAGGCACGCGACAACGCTTCGCGGCTGCGCACGCCCATCACCAGCGTCATCATGATACCGACGGTTCCGGCAACCCGCGCCGCATAGGATTTGAGATCCTCAAGGGTCTCGAACCGGCGGCCTTCCGAATCCCATTCAAAGCCTTGAATCAAGGCCTCAGGAATTGAAACCGGAATTGCGTAAGCGTTGAGCACCCAGGCGAAGGCCCGGTCGACACTTGTCGGATCAGGTTGACCGCTGGCTGCGCGGCGAAGACGGCGTCGGATCTCGTGAAGCGCCGACACAGGATCTGCGCCGTCGTCAACGGCATCGTCCGAAACACGGCAGAAGGCATAAAGCGCATACGCCGCAGCGCGGACTTCCCGCGGCAACAGCAACGACGCAGCGTGAAAGCTCTTCGAGCCGTCCTGGATGATGCGTCCACACGCCGCAAGATCACTGGCAAGCTCTGCGGCCGCGTCATGAGACAATGTCTCTCGGGATTCCATGCGGGCCGTCGTCTCCCTCTCAGCCTCTCGTTTGGCGCGGTACGCAATCGCGGCTTCCTTAAGTGATCGTACGCATTACACTCCCTCGTGTCATCCCGATTTGACTCGAGAGTTTGCCCGCTTGGCTGAAAAAAGACACATCGTGATCATTGGCGCTGGTGCGGGCGGGCTTGCAGCGGCTTGCGATCTGGCCGGCGCCGGCCTG
>JBGSKU010000060.1:0-1987 GCA_041741055.1 Hyphomonas sp. | reverse complement strand
TATCCCAATCCTGTGCCCGCCTATGTCGTGTTCGGCGCGGGCAATTCCGGCGGCACGGCGGCGCCGGACGGCCTGGCGTTCGGTCTCGAAGTGCTTTGCGATGACCAGGACGAGACGACCATCGCCCAGGTCATCGAGGAGTTCACGGCCCATGAGGTGACGCACGTCTACCAGATGCAGGTCCGCGACGGCTCCGAAGGGGAGGGCCTGCTGGCCATGGCGCTGAGCGAAGGCTTTGCGGATTTCGTGATGGAACTCGCGCTCGACAGGCCAAGCCGGACCGATGCAGAGCGTGCCGCCTACGGGCTGGCGCATGAGGCGGAACTCTGGGCGGAATTCAAGGCCGATGTCGATGCGGGCGAGATGGGCACCGGAGACTGGATGTACGGCGTGGGCCGGGGTGGGCGCGTCAACGATCTCGGATACTGGATCGGAAAACGCATCTGCGAGGCTTATTATGAACGCGCGGCGGACAAGACTGAGGCGCTCCATACGTTGCTGAAGCTCGACGATCCTGCTGCGGTGCTCGCGGCCAGCGGTTATGCCGCCCGGTTCGGCGCTGACTGAACCTGCCTTCGGGTGACCTCTTGTCTCCGCGCAGCGTGGGCTTACGGTCTCGCTGCGGAGGAGACGCGTGATGCATACCAAGTTTGCGCCCGAGACCGAGGTGTTCCGCGCCCAGGTGCGCGCCTGGTTCGAGAATGAATTCCCGAAGGATATCATCGCCAAGTACAAGGCCGGCACGCCGCTGACGACGGCGGATGTCCGCAAGTCCGAGATGGCGCTGGGCGCAAAGGGCTGGCTCGCCACGGCCTGGCCGAAGGAATATGGCGGGCCGGGCTGGGGCCTTGAGGAACAATATGTGTTCGACGAGGAGCTGGAACGCGCCGGCGTGCCGACGGTGACGCCGATGGGCGTGATCTATGTCGGGCCGGTGCTGTACACGTTCGGGTCGGACGAACAGAAGGCGCGCTGGCTGCCGGGCATTCGTGACGGCTCAGTCGGCTGGGCGCAGGGCTATTCGGAACCGGGTGCCGGATCGGACCTTGCCAGCCTTGAATTCTCCGCCGCGCTGAAGGACGGCGTCTACACGCTGAACGGCCACAAGATCTGGACCTCGGCGGCCCAGCATGCGGATTGGATCTTCCTGCTGGCGCGCACCAGCCGGGGCGAAAAGAAGCAGGAAGGCATCAGCTTCATCTGCTGCCCGCTGGATGCGCCGGGCGTGACCGTGAAGCCGATCATCACGATCGATGGCAACCATGTGCTCAACGAAGTGCTGTTCGACGACGTGCAGGTGCCGGAAGCAAACCGGATCGGCGAAGAGGGCAAGGGTTGGACCTATTCGCAATACCTCCTCGGGTTCGAGCGCACCTCCTATGCCCGGATCGGCGGCAAGCGGGCGATGCTGCGCCATGTGCGCGCGCTCGCCTCAGCGCTGCCCGACAGCGGCAATGACCGGCTGATCGACGATAGCGGATTTGCCAGCCGGCTGACCCGGGCCGAGATCGCCGTCGACGGGCTGGAGATGACGGTGTTCCGGATCCTGTCGGCCCAGGTGACCGGCGGATCGGTGGGCGATGCGGCCTCGACCGTGAAGATCCTGGCGACGGAAACGCACCAGCAGATCACGGTACTGTTCCTTGAGGCGGCTGGCCAATTCGTAGGACACCGTGCCCCATCTGCGGGCAGTGGACCACGTGATGTGGCCAGTTATTTTGGCGGGCGTGCGCAGTCTATTTACGGCGGCACGAATGAGATCCAGAAGAACATCATCACACGCAAGGTGCTGGGGCTTTAACACATGAGACTGTTCGGAATTCCGGGCGTGCCGCTGGCGTTGACGTTGGCTGGGCTGGTCCCGTTCGTGGCGGGTGCGGGCGTGATGTGGGTGCCGGAGATCGGCCCGGTCCACCAGGCGCAGGCGGCGCTGGCGCTGCTGGTCTATGCCGGCGTGATCCTGTCCTTCCTGGGCGGCGTGCGCTGG
>JBGSKU010000059.1:0-3408 GCA_041741055.1 Hyphomonas sp. | reverse complement strand
GAACACGCCACCAGGTGGCTATGGACTTACAACAACCAGCGCCCGAACATGGGCATCGGCGGCATCACCCCCGCCATGAAACTGAAACTTGCCGCGTGAAGTCCAGAAATCCGGCCGCTTAAAAATGGGATGATTACCAGGAACCGCGGAATCTTCCGAAACTGCCAGTCACATCATTGCCAAAGAGGATATTGATGGGGGCCATTCGGGCAGAATTCATTGAGGTTGTCGCCAGCTTCCGTCGACAGGCGGCACGCGCATGCCGGTTGCAGGCGCAGCTGCGTGCGACGGTTGAGTCGGCTTCTTTTTGAACCTATCGTTTTCGTAACTTAAGGGGCCCTCATTGACCGATACGGCGACAGTTTCAATCGGGGGGCAGTCCGACTATCTGGTTGGCCTGAAAGACCTTGCCCGCGGGCTGTCCAAGACACAGCTCTGGCTCGCCTTCGCCGCCGATGAAGTCCAGACCCGCTATCGCCGCAGCGCACTGGGTCTGGCGTGGATCGTTGTATCCTACGTCATGTTCGTTGCGGCTATCTCGATCTTTTTTGGCGGTTTTTCGACCAAGGATGCGCAGGATTTCACGGCCCATGTCGCCGTCAACTACGCCTTATTCTCGTTCCTGGTCGCCAACCTGACCGACGGGTGTGCATCCTTTAAAGCGAGCAAGACCTGGATCAATTCCATGGCGCTGCCGCACTCGATTCATGTGCTGAAGAGCATTGCGCGCGGCGTATTTGTGTTTGGTATCAGCCTCTCGGTCGCCATCGCGGTCCTTCTGGCGACCGGCCACTTGCGGACGCCGGTTTCGCTGCTCGCCCTTCCGGCCTTTGCCGTGATTCTGGCCAATGCCGTGTTTGTGCAGACGGTGCTCGGTTATGCCACGGCGCGCCTGCGCGATCTGGAGCATCTGATGCAATCGCTGACACGGATCCTCTTCTTCATCACGCCCATCCTGTGGGTCCGGACCGAGCTGCCTGAAGGCACGCTGCGGCGGCTGATCGCCGACATGAACCCCTTGACGCATACGTTGGAGATTGTTTCGTCTCCCCTTTTGGGTCATTTTCCGGATCCAATGAGCTGGAAGTTCGTGGGGGTGATGACGGCGATCAATTTTCTCGTTATGGTTGTGACGGCATACCTTTCCCATCGGCGACTGCCATACTGGCTGTAGATTTTCATGTATGACACCCCTTCGACTTCGTACTGGTCTCTGCCTGCCAAGGGCCCGCCGCCGGA
The DNA here is from genome assembly GCA_041741055.1 of Hyphomonas sp. Taxonomy (GTDB): domain Bacteria; phylum Pseudomonadota; class Alphaproteobacteria; order Caulobacterales; family Hyphomonadaceae; genus Hyphomonas. The sequence goes on along the minus strand of JBGSKU010000059.1, from coordinate 2,169 downwards.
TCCTTTCATCACGGCCGAAAACATTGCTGTGACCTTTCCGGTGCGTAGCAATGTTTCCAAGGAAATTGACCAGCAGAGCGCGTCCCGGATGCTTTGGGACCAGAATGGCCGCCTGCGCGGCGTGCGTGCCATCAGCGGTGTTTCCTTCGGCCTCAAGAAGGGTGACCGGCTCGCCGTGGTCGGCGAGAACGGGTCTGGCAAGACCACTCTGCTACAGGTTCTGGCCGGCATTCTGGCCCCCGAGACCGGCAAGTTGACCGTCCAAGGCCGGGTAACCAGTCTGATCAATATCAATCTCGGAACGCAGGCCGAGGCTTCCGGCCACCGCAACATCACGCTGCGCGGCCTCGCTGCCGGCTACAGCCGCGCCGAGATCGATGTGAAACGTCAGGAAATCGCAGCTTTTTCTGAGCTGGGTGAGTTCCTGCACATGCCTTTGGATACCTATTCGGCCGGCATGCGCATGCGCCTGATTTTCTCGATTGCGACCGCATTCGATCCCGAAATCCTGATACTCGATGAATGGCTTAGCGCCGGCGACACTGCCTTTCGCGAAAAGGCAACGCGCCGGATGAACGATTTCGTCGAGAAAGCCGGCATCCTGGTGCTTGCCTCGCACAGCCGGAAGTTGATTCTTGACAATTGTGAGACTGCAATCTGGTTGGACGACGGACATATTCGGGCGTCCGGTCCTGCCAAAGAGATCATGGACGCTTACGAGGCCGAGCACCTCAAACGGGAAGCTCAGGCACTGCAAGTCGTGCCGGGTCTGCGGATTGCGACCTCCGGTTAGGCGCTGTGCCTTTTCCAGCTGCCCTTGAGCGAATTGATGCGCTGCGGACAGGCGCGCTGGTTGGCAAGCCCCGGCGTAGATGATACCCGGCCAATAGACTATGAGGCCCTCTCCTATGAAGACAATTGTCACTGGCGGCGCTGGATTCATCGGCTCTGCGGTTGTGCGCCACCTTGTGCAGGACCTCGGCGCGGACGTTGTCGTTATCGACAAGATGACCTATGCGGCGAACCGCGCCAATCTTGCCCCTGTAGACGGCACTGGCCGCTGCCGGCTCGTCGTCGAAGACATCTGCAACGCGCCTCGCATGCACGAAATCATCGATGAAGTACGCCCGGACCAGGTGCTGCACCTGGCGGCAGAAAGCCATGTCGACCGGTCGATTTCGGGGCCCCGGGATTTCGTCGAGACCAATATCGTCGGCACCTATAATCTGCTCGAAGCGGCCCGAAGCCACTGGTCGAAGCTCTCCGGCGCCGCGAAGGAGAGGTTCCGCTTCCTCCACGTCTCGACCGATGAAGTTTATGGCTCGCTCGGCTCCTACGGCCTGTTCCACGAGGAAACGCCCTACGATCCTTCGTCGCCTTACTCAGCTTCCAAGGCGGCCTCGGACCATCTCGCCAAGGCCTGGCACCGCACTTACGGCCTGCCGGTCGTGGTCTCGAACTGCTCGAACAATTACGGTCCGTACCATTTCCCCGAAAAGCTGATCCCGCTGGTCACACTAAATGCCCTCGAAGGCAAGCCGTTGCCGGTCTACGGCAAGGGCGACAACATCCGCGATTGGCTGTTCGTGGAAGATCATGCCCGCGCCCTCGCGTTGATTGCGTCCAAGGGCCGGCCCGGCGAGACCTACAATGTCGGCGGCCGTAACGAGCGCACCAATCTGCAGGTGGTCGAGGCCATCTGCGACACGCTCGACCGCTTGGTTCCCACGGATCGTCCGCGCCGTGAACTGATCACCTTTGTGGCGGACCGTCCAGGCCACGATCACCGCTACGCCATCGATGCCACCAAGCTCGAGACCGAGCTCGGCTGGCGGGCGCAGGAGAATTTCGAAACCGGCCTGGAGAAGACCATCCGCTGGTATCTGGAGAACGAAGACTGGTGGCGCTCTTTGCGCAAGTCGGTCTATTCCGGCGAACGTCTCGGCTTGCCCGCGACGGTCAAGGGCTAGTTCGAAGTCAAGGCACGGCTCCAGCAGAAAGACGCACGCGTGATGTCTAGGTTCAAGGTCCTGGTGGCCGGCGCAAGCGGGCAGGTGGCGCGTTCGCTCATCGATACAGCGCCTTCCGATGCGGCCGATGTCGTGGCTCTCGGCCGGCCGCAGCTGGATCTGACCGACCCTGGCTCAATCGACGCGGCCGTGCGCGCGG
>JBGSKU010000058.1:0-3301 GCA_041741055.1 Hyphomonas sp. | reverse complement strand
CATTGCTTCGGAGGGCTGGACCCAGACCGAGGGCAAGGCGCCGGACACCAGTGACCTCAAGGCGCTGCAACGCGAAGCCCGCGACATGGCGCGCGAGGTGATCCTGGAAGAGCCTGCCATCAACCGGGCCACGCGCGCCATTGACCGGGTGGTGCTGAACAAGTTTGCCGGGCCGCTGATCCTGGCGGCCATCCTGTTCCTGATGTTCCAGGCGGTGTTCTCCTGGGCGACGGCGCCGATGGATGCGATCGACGCGGGCGTCGCCGCGATCAGCGACTGGATCTCGGCGACGATGCCGGACTTCTGGCTGCGCAGCCTGATCACGGACGGCATCATCGCAGGCGTCGGCAGCGTCATCATCTTCCTGCCGCAGATCCTGATCCTGTTCTCGCTGATCCTGATCCTGGAAGCGTCCGGCTACATGGCGCGGGCCGCATTCATGATGGACGAGATCATGCTGCGCGTGGGCCTCAACGGCCGGGCTTTCATTCCGCTTCTGTCGAGCTTTGCGTGTGCGATTCCCGGCATGATGGCCGCGCGTACCATCGAGAACGAACGCGACCGGTTGACCACGATCATGGTGGCCCCGCTGATGACCTGCTCGGCGCGCCTGCCGGTCTATACTCTCATCATTTCCGCCTTCATTCCGCCGACCAGTGTGGGCCCGTTCGGCCTGCAGGGGCTCGTGATGTTCGGGCTCTATCTCGCCGGCATCGTCAGTGCGGTGGTGGTGGCTTTCATCCTGAAGCGCACGGTGACCAAGGGCCCGCCGCAGGCGCTGCTGATGGAATTGCCGACCTACAAGATGCCGGACCTGAAGGACTTCGTGATCAACCTGTACTCGCGCGGCTGGGCCTTCCTGCGCCGGGCGGGCACCGTGATCTTCACAGTGTCGGTCGTTCTCTGGTTCCTGGCGAGCTATCCGGCCTCGGACAACGGCATCCGCGGCTCGTTCGCGGGCATGATCGGCTCGGTCCTCGAACCGATCCTGAAACCCATCGGCTTCAACCTCGAGATTGCCATCGCGCTGGTGCCGGGCATGGCGGCGCGGGAAGTGGCCGTCGGCGCACTGGGCACGGTGTATGCGCTGCAGGGCAACGACGAGGCTGGCCTTGCGAGCCTGCTGCAGACCGCCTGGTCGTTGCCGACCGCGCTCGCCTTCCTCGCCTGGTATGTCTACGCGCCGCAATGCCTGGCGAGCCTCGCAGTGGCCCGGCGGGAGATGAACTCCTGGCGCTGGACAGCGCTTCTGGTCGTCTACCTGTTCGCCATGGCCTATGTCGCAGCGGGCGTCACATACTGGACGGCAACCTGGCTGGGCCTCTAGCCGCACGCAATTGAAATGGTTCGGGAAAAGTGGCTCCGTGAGCAGGACTCGAACCTGCGACCGGGCGATTAACAGTCGCCTGCTCTACCAACTGAGCTATCACGGAATAGCCGGAGACGGGGGAATAGCAGACCGCGCACCCGGTTCAAGTGCCTAAGTGCGGCAGTTGCACATTTTCAGGAAGTTTCCACAAACCCCTGCCCTGAAAGAAAAACGGCGGGAGCGTGAGCTCCCGCCAAAGGCGTTGGGTGATGGTGGGTGTCTCCAAAGAAGACACGCACAAGGTCGGTTGATATGGTTAATTCAAGGTTAACGGATTGAAACAATCTCGCCGGAGGCCGTTTACGGTTGACCTGACAAGCAGGCGCGCAACTGACGAGGCCGGGATTGGTCTGGAGGCTCCACCCGGAATCGAACCGGGGTGCACGGATTTGCAATCCGCTGCGTCACCACTCCGCCATGGAGCCTCGGACAGACGCGCCGTCCCTAGCAAGGCTTGCCGGTGGAGACAATCGGTCCGCGCAGGCTAAATTCGCGGCACCAGCAAGATTGCGCCGGCGCGCGGGCATGATACATGGCGCAGGACAACCGGCCCTCGCAAACGGAAGTGACTCGCATGGATTTCGACAAAGCCCGTGAGATCATGGTGGACAGCCAGATCCGCCCAGATGACGTGACCGAACCGCAGATCGTCTCGGCATTCCTGCGCACGCCCCGGGAAGTGTTTGTGCCGAATTCACGCAAGAGTGTCGCCTATTCCGAACTCGAAATCACCACGTCGCCTGGGCGTGCGTTGTGGACGCCTCGCGATACCGCCAAGCTGATCAAGCTGGCGGGAATCAAGCCGACGGATGTGGTGCTCGTCGTGGGCGCGGGCGCAGGCTACGAGGCCGCCCTCATCAGCCACATGGCCGACACAGTGATTGCGCTGGAGGAGACCGAAGCGCTGGTGGAGGCGATGTCGCAGCGGTTTGCTGCCGTCGGCATCGACCGGGCTGCGCCGGTGGCCGGGCCGCTCGCCAAGGGCCTGCCCGAACAGGCGCCCTTTGACGTTATTTATGTCGCCGGCATGATCGAAGAGATGCCGCAAACCTGGGCCGGACAGCTGCGCGACGGTGGACGGCTGGTTGCGGTCATGGCGGGCCCGGGCGGCATGGGCCGCGGCAAAGTGTTCACGAAAGCGGGGGAGACGCTGGCCTCGCGGGAAGGCTTTGACGCCTGCCCGCCGCGTTTTTCGGCCTTCGACCGGAAACCGACCTTTAGCTTCTGACCTTTAGACAAGGCGCGTGTGCGACTCTGCTGCAAGGTGAACACTGTTCACCTTCTGTGGAGCCGCCCCTATATTGCCACTGCCTAGTCGAGGGATATTCCAATGCGCGTCTACAAACTGCCGCTTCTGATCAGCGTGAGCCTGTCGAGCCTTATCCTGGGGGCTCCGGCGCAGGCGGAGACGCTTCAGGACGCCGTATCGGCGGCCTTTGCGACGAACCCTCAACTCGAAATCGAGCGCTACCGCAAGGATATTGCTCGGGAAAATCTCAATCTCGCCCGATCGGCCGGACTTCCGAAAGTAAACCTTTCCGCGAGTGGCGGCTATCAATCCACTGACACGACCGCCGTCTTCAACACCGGCACCGGTCAGAGCCCGAGCGCCAGCGCCCAATTACAGGCCGTCCAGCCGCTCTATGCGGGCGGCAAGATCTCGGCCGGCATCCGTCAGGCCCGCGCCGGAATCGACTCGGCCGACCGCAGCTTCGACGCCGCGCGTCAGAACCTGATTCTCGACGTGATCACCGCTTATGTCGATGTGCGCCGCGATCGTGAGGCAGTGGCGATTCGCCAGAACAACGTAGAAGTAACGGGCGAGCAGGTCCGGGCGGCGGAAGACCGGTTTGAAGTGGGCGTCGTGACGCGCACCGATGTGGCGCAGGCGCAGGCGCGTCTGGAGGGTGCCCGTGCGGCGCTGGCCGGGGC
>JBGSKU010000057.1:0-5183 GCA_041741055.1 Hyphomonas sp. | reverse complement strand
CCGGCCGGCGCAGCAATGCCGGCGGCGGGCATCAGTTCCATGAAGAAGTCCTCGAACGACTCCGGACGCTGGATGAAGCGGTTGAAGGGCAGGTTGGCCTTGAACACGGCCTGCGGGTGGATGTTGGCGCCGCAGCGGACCGCCGAGGCCACGGCCTGGTCGCGGTTTTCCATCGAGGAGACGACGGCAATGCGGTATTTGCCCATGTTGGCCACGCGGGCGATGGTCATGTCGGGGTCCATGCTGTCGGGCAGGCCGAGGTCGAGCACGACAAGGTCGAACCGTTCCAGACGCAGGCGCATCTCGGCCGCCATCAGTGTCGGCGCCATAACGAGGTCAACCTGAACGCGTGCGCGCGCTGCCTTGTCGGCAGCAATCGCCAGCATGTCGCGCACCGGCTCATGATCCTCAACCCACAGAACTTTCATCTACATCTACCTCGATCAGGACACTGGCTGGGGGGCTGAAGCGTTAAGCCGGGCCCCGTGATGGGTTCACCATGCCACGCGCGTCTTGCGCCTTGGTAAATCGAAACTTTCTGAAGTCTTTAAAATGGCCCTGAATCGAACTTTTTTGGGGGCGTCCGGTCTGCAGGGGTCCCTATGCAGCCCGCCGGGGTCAGCTTATGCTTCGCTCAGGCCCGCGAGACGGGCATCCGGGAGGAAAACGAGGCCACAATGACTGACGATACGGTCGTTCCGCCGATCAAAAGCCGTTCGCTGGACGCCTTCCTTCCGGCCGAGGCGCGCACGGACGCCCATATCGTGGATGTCCTGATCGAGGAGCGCTGCCCGAAACTGCGCGCCAGCTCCGCCTGGCCTGTGGCCCGGCCGCTGCTTTACGCGATCCTCGGCTATGCCAAGGCCCGGGCCATGGCGGATGAACTCGTCGAGCTGACGGGGCGCGAATCGTTTGACCGCCTGTCCCGGCAGCTGTCTTTCGACATGACGGTTTCCGGCCTCGACCGGCTGCCGGAAACGGGCCGCTGCATTGTGGCCGCGAATCACCCGACGGGCCTGGCGGACGGTGTGGCCGTCTGGGATCTGTTGAAGAAGAAGCGTGAGGACATCGTCTTTTTTGCAAACGCAGATGCAATCCGGGTGAACCCGCGTTTCGAGGACGTGATCATTCCGGTGGAATGGGTGGTGGCCAAGCGCTCGCCGGCCAAGGCGCGCGAAACCCTGAAGCGCGCGGCCGACGCGTTCGCCCAGGAGAAGTGCGTGGTGATTTTCCCGTCCGGGCGCCTCGCCCGGAAGGTGGGCGGCCAGATGGAAGAGAAGGACTGGTTCCCGACCGTGGTGGGGCTTGCTCGCAAACAGGCCGCGCCGGTCGTGCCGCTGAACCTCGATGCGCGCAATTCGGCGCTGTATTACCTGTTCTGCGATCTCTCGAACGAGTTGCGCGACATCACCTTGTTCCATGAACTCTTGAACAAGCGTGGCTCGAAGATCCGGATGACCTTCGGCGAGATGATTCATCCCGACCGGCTGCAAGGCGAGCCGGCGACGGTCACCGAGAAGCTGAAGCACCATGTCTCTTATGCCCTGCTGACTGATCCCGACGCGAATTTCGCGCCCTGAGCGCCCGCGGCAGATGGGTGGCCCTTGCGGGCGCGCCGAATGCGCCCTAGAGGCGCCCGCCATGATCGAGATTGTCCCCGAAACCCCTGCGCTGCATGCCGATGCGATCGAAGACCTCTTCGACCGCACCTTCGGCCCGGGCCACTTTGCCAAGACTGCCGAGCGGCTGCGCGAGTTTTCGGCTTCGCTGCCGCACATCAATCGCGTCGCGGTCGAAGACGGGAAGGTCGTCGGCGTGTGCCGTGTCTGGCCGCTGGTGGTGGGGGAGGCACGCCGTCCGGCGCTGTTCTACGGCCCCGTCGCGGTCGATCCCGCACACCGCGGAAATTTCCTCAGCCTGCGAATCACCGAAGCCGCGCTCGAGGCGGGAAAGCAAGCGGGCTGGCCTGCGGCCGTGCTGATCGGCGCGCACAGCCTGTTCGGCAAGGCCGGCTTCGTCGTGGCGCCGCGCAACAAGCTGACCTTTCCGGGGCCGCAGGATCAGGGCCGGGTGATGGTGCGCGATCTTGCCGGCGATGCCTCCGCGCTCGAAGGTCTCGTCACCGCGCCTTGACAAGGGGGCGGGCCCCGTCGTCTTGAGGGAGGGGCTTGGGTCGGCGGCGTTCATTCCGCGTCCGGTTCCGTCCACACCGCTGCGGAGCCTTCACATGATGCAAAAACTTTTCGCCGGTCTGAGCCTGATCGCGCTCGCAAACTGCGCCGCGACACCTGACATTGCCCCCGCTGATCCGGTTGCTGCGGAGAAGGCCGCGTATGGCGCGACCTTCCTGCCCAGCGCCTGGCGCGAGGATGTAGCGGGCCCGAAGACGCAGGTCTTTGTGCTCGCCAGTACGCATCTTTCAGGGCTCGGGGAAGGATTCGACCGCACGTTGCTTGAGCCGCTGCTCGCGCGGCTGGCGGCGTTCGGTCCGGACATCATCACCCATGAAGGCCTGAGCGGCGAGCAGTGCGAGCTGGTCCGGATCAATCCGGACATCTATGGCAGCGTGTTCAACGATTATTGCATCGACCTGACGGAGGCGGCCGCCTCTACGGGGCTCGATCAGCCGGTGGCGCGGGCAGCGGCGGAGCAAATGCTGGCCGATTGGCCGGATGTGCCGTCGCCGGCCGAGCGGCGGCGTCTCGCCTCCCTGTTCGTTGCCAGCGGCGACCGCGCCTCGGCCATGGTCCAATGGCTGCAATTGCCGGAGGCCGAGCGGATCAAGGGCGACGGCGTGGACGACTGGATGCTCGGCGTACTGAACCGTACACGGAAGTATTCCAACGAAAGCTATGACGTGGCCGCCGTGCTCGCGGCGCGCCTCGGGCTGCAGCGCGTCTACGCGGTGGATGACCATACATCGGACATCGTCTTTGGAGGCACAGGCGAAGGGTTCGATGCAGCGATCCTCGGCATGTGGGAGGAAGCGCGTGCGGCCGACATTCCGGAAATGGCCGCGCTCGACGCGCTGGAAAAGTCGATCACCACCGGCGACGACATGCTGGCCTATTACCGGCTGATGAATACGCCGGCCACCGCGCGCGCGTTTGTGGAGAATGATTTCCACCGCGCGCTCAAGCTCGGCGGGCCGGATTTCTTCGGCCGGCAATACGTGGCCTGGTACGAAACGCGCAACCTGCGCATGGTGTCGAACATCCGTGCGGCCATGGCCAACCATCCCGGCGCGCGCGTGCTCAACGTGGTCGGCGCTTCGCACAAGGTCCATTACGAGGCCTATCTGGATCAGCTGAGCGATGTGCAGCTGGTCGATCCGGTCAACGTGCTTGGCGAGTAGCGTTTCAGCGGCCTTCGCGCCGCCAGGCGAGCAACAGCATCAGGATCAGCGCAGCGGCCGCCAGGATGCCCGGCAAGAGCGGCTGGCTGGTGGATGAGCGTACCGCATAGGCATTGCGCTCGCGCAGGCCAAGCCAGCCATTGCCCGAAGCGGTGCGCTGGTTTCCGATGCGCCGGATTTCAGGAAGGTTCGTACCCGCCTCATTGAGCCGGAACACGCCGCCACCCGTTGCTTTGGCAACCGGTTCCAGCACATCCGCGGTGGAGGTGAGGTCCGCATATTCCTTCGGGTTTGCGGGCCCGTTCAGCGCAATCGCCTCCAGCCCGCCCGAACGTGCGCGGTAGATGCCGAGCTGGTCGATCGGCGTTTCGGCGGTGAACACGCCGGGGCTGCGATTGGTCCAGCGCGGCTTGATGATGTCGCCTTCCGGTGTCTGGATTTCCAGGGGCGGCGCGGTGTCGAGCAGGGTGCGCAGTTCCACGCTGGCCTTGCCGCTATCGGTCTGGATCGACAGGCGGCGCTCTTCCAGTTCGGGCTCCTTCATCATCCAGTGCACCATGCGCCGGATCAGTTCGGCAAAGGGGCCGCCGCCATCATGGCCGCTCGCCCACAGCCAGATCTGGTCGGACATCAGCATGCCGACGCGGCCCTTGTCGACGCGGTCCACGATCAGCAGGGGGCGGCCTTCCGGTCCGCTGATCAGCACGTCGCCGGCCACGGCATCGGCTTCGATATAGCGCATCCATTCGCCCCAATGGCTGTCGTCCAGCGGCGCGGTGACGGAGTGGCGCTTGCCGGGAGCGGTCAGTTTCGGCTTGAAGCTCCCGGTACGGATCACGCCGGTGGGTGTAGCCGGCAGGACCGATGCGAGCGGCGAGCGCGCAAGGCTGGCCGGCCCGGCGAATTGTTCGCCCGCCACGATCAGCAGCGCGCCGCCATCGGCCACATAGCGTGACATGTTGGCGAGATAAGCCTGCGTGATGACGCCCTGACGCTCATACTGGTCGAAGATGATCAGGTCGAACTCGGTCAGCTTCTCTTCGAACAATTCCTCGGTCGGGAAGGCGATCAGGGCCAACTCTTCGGGCCGCGCATAATCGGTCTTGAAAGGCGGGCGCAGGATCGTGAAGTGGACGAGATCGACCGACGGGTCGGATTTCAGAAGATCGCGCCAGACGCGCCCGGCCTGGTTCGGTTTGCCGGTGACCAGCAACACCCGCAGACGGTCGCGCACGCCGGCAATCGTCATCGCGGTGCGATTGTTGGCGAGGGTCAATTCTTCGGGCCCGGGCGGCGCCTCGATCACCACCATGTTTTCGCCGCGCCGCTCGATCTCGATCGGCAAGGTGGTGTCTTCGCCGGACTTCACACGCACGCGTTCCGGCGTGCCGCCGTTCACGGAAACATCGAGGTCCACATCACCGCCACGCGGATCTTCCACGCGCACGACGAGGTCTGCGCCCTCGCCGACGATGCCGAAATTCGGGGCGTTGACGATGCGCACGCTGCGGTCGCCGCGGTCTTCATCACCGGCGATGAGGCCGTGCAGCGGTCCGATCAACGCATCGGTCTGTTCCGGGTCCGGAAGATCATGGATCTGGCCGTCGGTGATGAAGATCGCACCAGCAATCCGGTCGCGCGGAACATCTGACATCAGGCCTTCCAGCGCGCCATGCAGGTAGGTGCCGTCATCACCGGGATTGGTTTCCAGCGTGCGCACTTCCAGTGTCTTGTCTTCCGCCAGCCGGGCGGTGAGCGCCTTGTAGGCCGCATCCGCCGCCTTCTGCCGGTCGCCGAACTGCATGCTTTCCGACCGGTCGAGGATCAC
>JBGSKU010000056.1:0-1760 GCA_041741055.1 Hyphomonas sp. | reverse complement strand
AGCGTCGCCAGCGCGGAAAGCGGATGGCCGGGGGGTCGCCATGATCGTGCGTTCGGCTTTGGCTATGGCGTGCTTCTGTTGCGCGCTTCTGGCCGGACTTTGCGCGCTGCCGGCCCTGCCTCTGGCGCAGGTCACAACCGTGCCGATTGCGCCGCCGGGCTCTCCGGCTCAGGACAACGCGACGCTCAACATTCAGGACATCATCAATGAGATTCGCGCGCGGGGCCTGGGCCGGGAGGCCGACCAGCTGCAGAAGCTGCTCAATGAGGGGCGCGTCTTCTACCGCACGACTGGGCCGAACAGGAATGACGCTCAGTTTGTTCACGGGCTTGTGCCAAAGGTACATGAAGACACGCTCTACTTCGGCACCCACCACGTGAATTTCGTCCCCGGCAAGGGCGTACAGCGGTATGGCCGCGGCGACGAGCGGCGCATTCCTGTAACCGTCATCACAGCGCTGCACGAAATGGTCCACAAGGACCAGAGCCGCACGAGCATCGCCATGTCCGTGGAGCAGCGCGCCAGCCGTGGATACTCCCTGCACGAAATCGAAGCCTCTCGGATTTCCATACAGAAATATGTCCGCGCTTGGATCGTTCCGGACCTCAAGACCTATCTCAGGCAGAGCGGCGGTATGACGGACGATCAGCGCCATCAAACGCTGACACGCCTGCGCGGCCAGCTTTGGGCGCTCTCCGAAGGCCTGACAAAGCCCGGAAGTTACGGCGACAATGCCTGCAGGTGGGATCCGGTCACGAAGGCGGTGAAGGACCTCAGCGACAGCCTCGACGCGCTCTGGCTGGACGCCGGGTCCAAAGCCCAATGCGCGCCACTCGCCGGCAGTGGGGAAATCCCGCAGCCGGCGATAGATGCCAATCTGGCGATGAAATCGCTCCAGCCGAAAATCGACGAGCTGAGGCGCACCCACGCGGCGCGGGTTGCCCAGCATCGCGCGAACATCGAGCGGCGCGCCAGCCTGGCCCGTCAGCTCGGAAACTCGCAGTTGCCCTCGCACCGCAAAGATCTCGCCGACGCGATCGGCAAGATCGACGCTGCGTTGCCGGAGGAGCGGAGGCAGATCGAGGAGCTTCGAGCGGAGTACGACGCCTCGGTCGCAAGGATGCGGCAACTGAAGGCCGTGTACGATGGGGCGGTTGCGGGGCGAAGGGCGTACGATCAGTGCCGCATCGACTATGTCCAGAAGTGGGTCACCGAGAACAAGCTTAAGGCGGCGCAAATACCGCCGGACATGGTCATGAACAGTGCCGGTGCCGTCTCGATCGTCGGTAACCCTCGGCAACTGCGCCTGGACGCGGCCGTTGCGGCCTTGGGGCCGATGTTCGACTACGACGGCAGCCTCGCTACGGCTGGCGTGGTTATCGGTGACGCGCGCACGCCTTGCTATCAGGTCGCCGGCCCCAAGCAACCCGATCAGCCTGCGAAACCGAAGTGCAAGGCCGGCGGACTGGCCGGCCGGGTCGACTGCGACGTGACAGCCCCAATGAGATGACAGGGCCGATGGAGGAATGCTCGGCGCATCGGGAAGCGCCGAAATGGTGGAGAGACGGGAGGGTCGGGGACCCTGCCCTGCGGTTTATTGGAGATTGATACAAAATGGCCGGAACGAAGGCCTACGAGATCACCGACCACTACTACGACGTCGTCGTCATCGGCGCCGGCGGCGCGGGCTTGCGCGCCACCTTCGGCATGGCCGAGAAGGGCCTCAAGACCGCGTGCATCACCAAGGTGTTCCCGACGCG